>WJKE01000032.1 GCA_014729275.1 Candidatus Peregrinibacteria bacterium
ATTTTATCACAACCAAATAATATGTTAAAATTCCGATGTTTTATAATTTAATTTATAAAAATGAGAAAAATCGTCGCGCTCGCGCTAATCGCTTTATCTACTTTTATATTCACAGCCTGTAACCAAGAAACTATGGCAGAAATGAAACTTACTCCCGAAAAAGGAGACACTATTGCAACTATTCGTACAAACAAAGGAGATATTTCGCTCCTTCTTTATACAGATCAAGTACCCCAAACCACAAAAAATTTTATTGAATTAAGTAAAAAAGGCAAATTTAACGATGTTATTTTCCATAGAGTAATAAAAGACTTTATGATTCAAACGGGAGACTTTGAAAACGCAAACGGAACCGGTGGATACAGTTATAAAGGGCCCGGAACAACAATTGTAGACGAATTCGATCCCGTGCTTAAACATATAAAAGGAGCTGTATCTATGGCAAACAGGGGGCCAAATACCGGCGGTAGTCAGTTCTTCATTGTTCAGGCCGAAGAAGGAACTCCCTGGCTGGATGGAGCGCACGCAGTTTTCGGTTATGTTTATGAAGGAATGGATGTTGTAGACGAAATTGGAAATACAGAAACAGTCAACGAATTACCTACAGAAGAAATTAAAATTAAATCAGTAGAAATTGAAAAATTTTAACATGGAGGAAGTAGTCATAATTGCAAAAGGACGTGTTCAGGGAGTATTTTTTAGAGCAGGTTGCAGGGCTAAAGCAAGCGAACTTAATCTATCCGGATACGCAAAAAACCTGGACAACGGAGACGTTGAGGTTCTAATTCAGGGTAGTCGGCACGCCATTGACAAATTTGTAGATTGGATACGAGTTGGACCTGAAGGAGCCAAGGTGGAAAACATTATGGTTACAAGCGCAAAGCCGGAAGAGACTTTCACCGGCTTTAAAATTTTATAATTTTTTTACGCCATAGCAGCTTCTACAACGGCCTTAAATGCATCCGGATCATGAATCGCCATTTCAGATAGCTGTTTTCTATTGATCCTGATGTCTTTTTTAGTCATTCCATCAATTAGTCTTGAATATTTTACATCCATTGCCCGGCATGCTGCATTAATTCTCGTAATCCAAAGAGACCTGTATGTTCTCTTTTTTAGTCGTCTATGCGCGTATGCATGTTGGCCGGCTTTCATAAGCGCGTTCTTGGCTTGTTTAAAAGTTTTGGACCTTAGTCCTCTGTAACCTTTGGCTGCCTTAACGACTTTTCGGTGCCTGCGGTGGGCTTGAACGCCTCTTTTTATTCTGGTCATTTTATGTAATTAAAATATTATAATTGTCCCGGAAGAAGTCTTCTCAAGTGTTTTTTTCTTGATTGGGGAAGTGCTTGCCCCGAATTATTGGCTTTTTTCTGCCTTTTGGACTTGTTAGAAAGAAGATGGTTTTTGCATGACTTTTGCACGGTTGCAGTCCCGCTTTTTCTAATATTTATCCTTTTTTTAAGTCCACTATGTGTTTTTTGCTTCATTATTTTATTGGTGTTAGCATCATATTTAATGTATATCCATTTGCCTTTGGTTCGGCTTCCATATTCGCAATATCCTCTAGTTTTTCATAAAATTTCTTCATTTTTTCAATTGCCAGGTTTTTATATATAATCTCTCTTCCTTTAAAAATCAATGTTACTTTTACGCCGTTTCCGGCCTCTAAAAATTTTCTGGCTTGTTTTACTTTTATATCGATGTCGTGATCACCGGTTTTAAAGCCCATTCTTATACCTTTCACTGTTGTTTTTTTCTGACTTTTTCTGTGTTTAGTCTCAACTTTTTTTTGGTGATACTGATGTTTACCGTAATCGATTATTTTACATACAGGAGGATTCGCATTTCCAGCCACTTCAGCAAGATCAAGATCTTTCTCTTTTGCCAGCGCCATAGCTTTTTCAAGACCCATAATGCCAAGCTGCTCCCCATCTTCGCCTATTAAACGAACCGTAGGCGCTTTAATATTCTGATTTACTCGTAATCTCTTAGCTATAAATTTAAATTAGTAAACTAAATTTAGCTTTTATTTAAAAGCTAAAAATCGTTTAGGATATTAAGGAAAGAAGGTCTGCTTGTCAAGCTTACCAAAAATATAATTCAAATGAACGCATAATATGTGGAACATATTTTTTTTCTATGGGACCTAATCTTTTAATGAACCTCTTTTTAGAAACAGTTCTAATCTGGGGAATAACAAGGTGAGAATCCAGTCTTAGGCCATTTTGTTTAGATTTTTTTACATTAATTTGAAGGATAGATTTATCTGTTTCACCTGAAGAAAACGGTATTATGATCACAGTATTTAACTTTTTATTTATCTTGCTTCGACTAATTATAAGGCATGGTCTTGTTTTTTTAATCTCAGATCCCTTGGATGGATCTAGCCTTATAGTCCATATATCTCCTTGTAGATAAGTCTTATTCATTTTTACTAATTTAAGTCTAGTTCTGACCATTCAGCGTTCTCGTTCATCCAGTTTTCGTTATTAGAGAGATCATTCAATTCTTTATCGAGTTGTTTCTCCTGTAAATAACGATCTGCAAGATTTATTAGCTTTTCAATGGCTTTCCCTTGGCTAATATTTTTAGACTTAGCAAAATCTTCAATTTTCTTTATAGAAATAAGATTTATTCTAAATGTCTTTGAAACAGTATTCCCTTTCATTATTAAAATTTTATTAAAAAATACGCTGCCTATATTACATTTTGTATTACAAAAACGCAATACCAGTTTAATTAAGGAGGGGGTGAAAGCTTGACGAGAAAGCAGAAGTGTTGTTAACTCATCGTAAGTAATTAAAGTTAAAATGCAAAACCTAGTAATATTTGGATCCACAGGCTCTTTGGGAAAATCGTTAGTAGAAGTACTTCCACAGTACAAAGATGTAAAGGTGCGCGCTCTGACAGCTTTCAGTAATAAAAATTTACTATACGATCAAGGGAAAAATTTTAATTTAGGGATGGACAACCTTTTTTTAGGAGAATTAAATGGGCTACCCTTAAATAATGTAGACATTGTTGCAAATTTTTTACCCGGAACAATTGGTATAAAAGTATTGGAAACAGCGATTGAAAAAGGAATAAAAGTTTTACTCGGAAACAAAGAATCAATCGTCGCACTGGGAAATATTTTTGGAAATAGCCCCCTTATCTACCCGGTTGATTCAGAGCACAATGCAATTTACGAAATTATAGCTTCTAATCCCGGAAAAAAGATTAAAAAAATTGTAATCCCCTGCTCAGGCGGGCCATTTTGGCAAAAACCTCTTTCAGAATTAAAAAACATAAGCCCAAAAGAGGCATTGCTTCACCCCAAGTGGAAAATGGGGGCAAAAATAAGTTTAGAATCAGCACTGCTAATAAACAAAGGATTTGAAATAATTGAAGCTAAATATTTATTTAATTTACCTTTAGAAAAAATTGAGGTTCTTATTCATCCTGACTGCATAATTCATGGAATGGTTTATTTTGAAGATGAGGACCTTCCTTATGCTTATATTGCTGAACCCGACATGAAGGAACACATTGAAAATGCTCTCTTAAGGGCAATGGATTTAGTACCCCCAAAAAGGAACATCAAACAAATTAATCCATCAAGTTACAACCTGTTTGATCTGGATAATACCGAACTAAGGGGGATAGAAATTGTTGTTGAAAACTTTAAAAAGAATCCGGGTAACATGTTGAATTTTCTTGAGAGAGAAGAAGCTGCGATCAAAAGTTTTCTATCCGAACAAATTTCCTTTTTAGATATTTACGATAAACTTAAATAAATGGCAAAAACAATAATCCTGGCAGCAGGATCATCAAGCAGAACTAAAAAAACACAAGACAAGTTACTGGTTCCCATAAACGAAAAACCATTAATTTACTACACCCTGGTGGCCTTTAACGATCATCCTGAAATAAAGGAAATAGTTTTAGTTACAGACAAAGGAAAAATGAGCGCACTTAAAAATTTAGTCAAAGATTACAAATTTAATAAAATTAAAAAAGTAGTTCTTGGCGGAGAAAACCGTTATGAATCTTTTAAAAAGGGGCTTGAACCTATTGGAAGCCCTAACACAATCATCCTGGTTCACAACGCGGCAAACCCATTAGTTTCGGCAAAAGAAATTACAAACTGCATTGCTGCGGTAAAAAAACACGGGGCTGCAATCGTGGCGCACAAAGCCTCTTCAACTATAAAAGAAGTCGCCTCTGGAAAAGTTTTAAAAACACATGACAGGTCTAAAATATGGAAGGCTCAAACGCCTCAGGCAAGCACCCTTCAAAATTTAAAAAAAGCTATTGAGCATGCAGAAAAAAATAGTTTATCCCCCACTGATGAAGCTATGCTGCTTGAAGCAATTGGAACTCCGATAAAAGTAATAAAAGCGCACGAGAACAATTTTAAAATTACATTCGATTCAGACATTAAACGACTCAAAGCAATACTTGGAGAAAAGCCTAAAAACTATCTTGTTGGCATTGGCCAGGATAGCCACATCTTCGAGGAAAAGAAAAAAGGTCTGGTTCTTGGAGCCTGCAAATTTTTAGATGAACCTAAGCTTAAAGCCAACTCTGATGGTGATGTTCTTTTACACGCAATATCTAACGCCCTTTCTCAGGCAATAGGTGAAGGATCTCTGGGATTATTTGCTGATAAAATGTGTAAAGAAAAGGGCATAAAAGATTCCACAAAATATATTAAGAAAATTTTAAACAAAGTGAAAAGAAAAGGCTTCAAAATAAACAATTTGGGAATAATGCTCGAATGCAAAAAACCAAAAATTGACCCCATAAGCCACGAGCTAAAATCTTCCTTATCCTCTTTGCTAAATATTGAGCCCGCCCAAATCGGAATAACAGCCACATCAGGAGAGCACGCCACTCTCTTCGGCCAGGGGCACGGAATTCAGTGTTTTGCAATAGTCTCCATAATTAAAAGCGACTAGACAAAAAGGCTAAAATACAACAAAATCCCCCCAGTCAAGACATTAGAAGAAATTTCAATAATTATGAAGTTTTACTCCTATCCAAAGCTAAATCTTTGTATAGACATAATCAAAAAATCTCCAAGTGGATACCACATTATCCGCACGGTACTTTATGAGCTAAAAACACTCAAGGATGAGC
>WJKE01000033.1 GCA_014729275.1 Candidatus Peregrinibacteria bacterium
AAATACCGGAGGTGCGTATAGTAGTTATTCGGGAGCTTCTCATGGTGGACTCGGTTATGATGTAGCACAAACAAATGACACTTATGATTCTGTTACTAACCCTATTTGTCCTGGCGCAGGTGGGGGAGAAGGCGGAAGCTACCTTGGAATGAACGGTGGTGGAGTAGTGATTATCAATTCAACCAACACAATATCAATCGGTTCATCGGGAGTAATTAATGCTGACGGAGATCCTATGGTTGGTAGTAATAGTGCGGGAAGTGCGGGGGCCGGTGGAACTGTTAATTTAACAGCCGATACAATCACAATTACAAGCGGAGGATTAATAACGGCAAACGGTGAACATGGAACAATTCCCAGTACGCACTGGAATTCTGATCCCTCAGGTGGAGGAAGAATTGCTCTAAAATATTCTACATCAGGACCAACGGATAACACAGGTATAACAGCTTATGGAGGTTTAAACGATTATGTTTCACCGAATAGATGTGCTGCAGCTGGAACCGTTTTCCTTCAGGATACAGGCTACATAGTTGGATCGCTAATAATTGATAACAACAATTGTTCAAATTATGCCACAGGCGGATATACACATCTGGGTCGCGAATATAGTGAAGGAAGTTGGGTACCACTATCTACAACTCAAATATTCTACGATGTGCTAGCCGACAACTACGGAATTCTGGAAGTTGACCTCACAAATAACGAAGACGTAGAAGCCTACTCGGTAACAGAGCAAAACAATGGGGATATAATAGACGACCAGGGACAGCAATATTCAATCCCGGCCTACACAGGTCCCCTTGTACCGGAATTCAGTACATGGATGTTAATTTTGGTGTCGCTTATTGGAGTAGGATGGATATTCAGAGAACAGTTAAATATAGTAAAGGCTAAACCATAAATTATTCAATCTTTAGAGTAAAATGCAAAGAGACAAAAGAGAGATAGAAGGTGCTGAACTAAAACTTAAATTACTCAATTTTTAGAGTAAAATCTAAAGAAGTAGCACTTTGAGTGAGAGCTCCTATTGATATAATATCAACACCGCAGTTTGAATATTCAATAATATTATCCCGATCAATTCCACCTGACGCTTCAAAGAGAACCCCATTATATAAAGATATATCCTTAACTTGCATAATTGTATTTTTTATATCTTCAGGAGACATATTATCAAACATAATAACCGGAACTGAATTTACAGCTTTTGAAAATTCATTAAAATACTTTGCAACCCGAATAGCCTGATCCTTGTTTTCTACTTCAACCTCAATAAATCTTACATCGGGCTTTTTAACATGAAATGCATGAAAAACCTTAGCAAAGTCATCGTCTAATACCCTTAAATGGTTATCTTTTACAATAATTGAATCCGACAGATCCAGCCTGTGTGAACCGCCTCCACCAAGTACAGTGGCTTTTTTATCAAGAAGCCCCCAAAGTGTTTTACGAGTGGGGGTAATCAGTACATCTGACCCACTAATTAATTTTATAAAATTAGCTGTTTCCGTTGCTACCCCCGACATTCTACCAAGTAAGTTTAAAGCAACTCTTTCAATCGCTAATATAGAGGAAACAGTAGATTCAACAATCAAAACTGTCTCGCCATCACTAACATTCTGTCCATCCTCAAAGTGAGTATCCAGGTCAAAATGTGATTTAAGGCTGGGCTTAAACTTAGGATCAGAATCCTGAAGAAAATAAATCAGCTCATTCATTCCGGCTAAAATACCCTCCTCATTACAAACAATTTTAGCTACACATTTTTTGTCATTATCAATTAGAGTATTGCTTGTAATATCTCCAAACTGGCCAAGATCCTTTTCCAGTTCCAAAAAAGTATATCTAAACACCCACTGTTTATAGTTTGGATTATTTAGAGTTAATACATTCTTTCGATTATGTGTGTGGGCACGTAAAGCCTTTCTGTTCATAGTTATGTAAGTTCAAACATAAGATTAAAAGATTTTCGAGCAGAGTCAATGACCATTTTATCAAGTAAAACCTCATGCCTTTCTTGTTCCAAACACCTCAAAATAGAATTAAGTGTATTCTTTTTCATATCAAAACACAAGTTGCATACACCGTAAAAGTTTTTTCCGGGCACCTCGTTCCGAAGGCGATCAAGCATTCCGCATTCAGTAAAAACAAAATAATCACGAGCAGGATCTTCTCGCGAAAACTCGATCATTCCACTTGTACTTTTAATTGCATCCGCAATCTCCAAAATTTCATTAACAGATTCGGGATGTGCAAGAATTTTTGCATCGGGATATTTTATTTTAATTTCTTCAAAATAATCCCTATCAATTACATTATGAATGGGGCAGTAACCATCCCAGGGTATAATTTCCTTTTCCGGAACACGTGCCGAAACAAAATTCGCCAAATTTTTATCAGGTACAAAAATAATTTGCTTATTAGGTAAAGCCTTAACAATATTCACAGCATTTGCGCTGGTGCAAAGAACATCGGAAACAGCTTTAACATCAGCAGTAGAATTAACATAAGTAACAATCGCAGCTCCTGGAAATTTATTCCTGAACTTAAGCAGAGCCGGCCTATCCACCATATCAGCCATAGCGCAACCCGCATCCAAATAAGGAACCAAAACTTTTTTTTGTGGATTTATAATCTTGGCACTTTCTGCCATAAAATTTACGCCACAAAAAAGAATTATCTCTGCTTTAGTTGTTTTCGCGAATCTACAGAGCTCCAAAGAATCACCAATCCGATCCGCAACCTTAAAAACTTCAGGCCGCTGATAATTATGAACCAATATAATAGCTCGCTTTTTTTTCTTAAGCTTTTTAATCCGCTCAACTATTTCTTGAGTGTTCTTATCCACGAATTAAGAATAACCAATTTACATTATCCCGGCAACATATCTAAGCCAAAGAGTGCGCACTTTTTTCATTGAAGCTTTGAATAAAGAATTTAATATTCCCTTAAGTACGCGTATTTGTTTAACAATATTATTAAGTTCGAAATAATTAGCTTTTGAAGCGGGAGCTTTTACAATTTTCATAGCATTCCTGTGGAGTTCATTTATCTTTTTTTGTATGTGTTTTTCAACTTGTTTAGCCATAACTTTCCTGTTTTTTGGCATTTGCCTGACAAGGTTATTACGAATTTGTTGAATATTTTGAGCTTGAGTTTTTGTAAATTTTTGGGACGAAGTACCGCCTCCACTCTGCTCAGATGCACTTTTTTTAGCTTTTTCACTTACATGCCCCATAGCCTCAATCTCCTCAGCCATTCCAATAGATTCAGAAATATCTTGTGGCAAAGAAATATCCTCCTTTAAAGAATCCTTTTTAGATACTTTTTCCTCAGGAGATGAAGTTAATGTGGAAAGACGACTTTTCTCTTGTTCGAGTGGCATTAATTAAATTAATATTATTCATGATACACTTATCTAATTATAAATTATTAAGAAGCGCCTGTCAATTAGCCAAACTTGGCGATTTAAAGAATTATATATAAAGTAAACATATTAAACATAATATTAAAAAATGAGCATAAATATAGATTCCAATTACCAGGCCTCAAAATATGAGGATAAAATATATAAATTATGGGAAGATTGTGGATGCTTTACACCCAAAATAGAGAAAGATAAGGAACCGTTTGTAATTTCAATGCCACCGCCAAATGCAACAGGAGTCCTTCATTTGGGGCACGCGGTAATGCTCGCATTGGAAGATATAATGATCAGGTATAATAGAATGCAGGGCACACCATCTCTTTGGCTGCCCGGCACAGACCACGCCTCAATAGCCACTCAAAACAAAGTGGAACAAATATTAAGCAAGGAAGGTAAAAATAAGTATGATTTGGGACGAAGGGAATTTTTGAAGGAAGTGGATAAGTATGTAAAAAATTCTCAGGACATTATTCGAAATCAAATTAGGAAAATGGGTGCAAGCTGCGATTGGACAAGAGAACGTTTCACATTGGACAAGGGACTTACCAATGCTGTTCAAGAGGTGTTTATAAGAATGTATAAGGATGGTCTTATTTATAGAGGGGATAGAATCGTAAACTGGTGCCCACGCTGCGAATCTACTCTGGCTGACGATGAAGTTGAATATAAAGAACTCACAGAAAAGCTGTATTGGTTAAAATATGGGCCTTTCACACTGGCCACCACAAGGCCGGAAACCAAACTGGGGGATACAGCAGTAGCTGTTCATCCGGACGACAAAAGGTATAAAGATATGATTGGCAAAAAATTTATGATTCCCGGGGTGCTTGGAGATTTTGAAATAAAAGTGGTGGGGGACACGGCTGTAGATCCGGAATTTGGCTCTGGGGCGGTGAAGGTTACCCCCTCGCACAGTTTTACCGATTATGAAATTGCAAAGAGGCACAATCTGCCGTTTAAATCAATAATTAACGAAAAAGGGCAAATGATGGAAAATTGCGGCAAGTATGCGGAAATGACAACCAAAGAGTGTAGAAAGGCCATTCTTGATGATATGGATAAAATGGGTTTAATTGAAAATATTGAAGATTACACCCATAATCTTTCAATTTGCTATAGGTGCGGACACACAATCGAGCCTTTGATTTCTGCACAATGGTTTATAGATGTAAACAAAAAAGCGATTAAGGATGGGAGAAAAAAATTAAGTATTAAAGAAAAGGCCATCTCGGTAATTAGAGAAGGCGACATAAAAATAATTCCAAAAAAATTTAATAAAATTTATTTTCATTGGATGGAAAACCTGCACGACTGGTGCATCTCCAGGCAAATTTGGTACGGACACAGAATACCAGTCTGGCATTGTAAAGACTGTAATGAGTTTGTAGCATCAAAAACCAAACCCAACAAAAAATGTAAAAAGTGCAAAGGATCAAAGTGGAAGCAAGACCCTGATACTCTGGATACCTGGTTTTCATCAGGTCTATGGACCTTCTCAACCCTTGGCTGGCCAGAAAAAACTGAGGATTACAAATATTTTCACCCTACATCGGTAATGGAAACAGGCTACGACATATTGTTCTTCTGGGTAGCGAGAATGATAATTATGTCTACATATATATTAAACGAAATCCCTTTCAAAACAGTATACCTACATGGGCTGGTCCGAGATAAAAACGGCCAAAAGATGAGCAAATCCAAACCGGAAACATGTATTGACCCGCTGGAAATGATCGAAAAATACGGTACTGACGCGGTTCGTCTAAGTCTGGTGATAGGATCTTCGCCCGGAAACGACATACGATTATATGAAGAAAAAATTGCGGGATACAGAAATTTTGTAACAAAAATATGGAACGCTTCCAGATTTGCATTAATGAATATAGATGAAGAAAGCCTTGATAAAGAATTTGAGCCCGGGATGGTAAAATCCATTGCTGATAAGTGGATATTAACGAGGCTGCAGGAATTAATAAAAAAAGTGAATAAAGATTTAAAAAATTATCGATTCTCAGATGCGGGCACTTCGATTTATGAATTTATATGGGGAATGTATTGCGATTGGTATCTGGAGATATCAAAAGGAGAACATAAAAATCCTGCAGTTTTAAAATATGTTCTAGAAAATGTCCTAAAATTATTACATCCATTTACCCCCTTTGTTACTGAAAAGCTTTGGTCCTTTATGAAAAAGGATAAATTAATTATTAATTCGACATACCCAAAAGTTGACAAAAATTTAATTTTTGAGGATGAAGCAAATATACTTGAAATAATTAAAGAAGTGATTGGCAGAATAAGATCGATTAGGGCGGAATTAAAAGTAGAGCCATCGAAGTTAATCCATGCAATTATTTATGCAGACAAATATGTAGATGGACTTGAGTCAAAAAGAGAAACAATTATGAGGCTGGCAAGATTAGAATCTCTGGAATTAAAAGAGAAAGGGCCAAAAATCAAAAACGCCAAAGTTGAATTGGTCGATAAAATTGAAATTTATCTACCATTAAAAGACATGATTGATTATAAGAAAGAAAAAAATAGGCTTGAAAAAGAATATAAACAAAAAAGCGACTATATTCAGAATCTTAAAAAGAAATTAAATAATAAAGGTTTTATAGATAATGCTCCCAAAGATTTAATTGAAAGCGAAAAAGCAAAACTTGAATGCGAGAATGAGAAGCTTAATAAGCTTAAATTTCAGTTAAAAGAGCTTGAGAAGCTTTAAATAAAGGAAAAAATATGGTATAATTTATAGATAAAATTGCTATATGAGTATTTCTACATACCTGCAAAGCATACAGGAAAAAATATACGCTTTACTTGCAGATAAAAAATATCGTAAAGCTTACAATCTTTACATCAAAGTAGCTGATAAATTCCCCCCGGGAAGGGAAATTAATGAACTTGGGGAAAAAGTTAATAAAGCGATTGCAAAAGCAAACAGAGAAATTGTTAATAAGAAACTGGAAAAATTAAAACCTTTATGGAAAGAAGAAAAATATAAAAAAATATTACTTGAATTGAGAAAATTATTAACTAAAATTCCAAATGATTATAAGTTAATAAAAAACTACCAAAAAGCACAAAGGCTATATAAAGAACAGGTAGAAGAATTTCAGGCAAAGTATGAAAAAGAAGCTGATAAAAAATTAAAAAAACTCCTTAAGACATCCGAGGAAGAGCTTTTATCCGAACTATTTAAGATGGAAAAAAAACATCCGGGTTCAGAGCTTGTTAGAAAAATAACAAAAAAATATCGAACAGAGCTCATTCGGAAAAAAATTAATTCCAAAAGTGAGCTGCTAAACTCCGAAAAGTATGACATCATAGAAGCATTTATAAAAAATTTAGAAAAAATAGACAAGGAGAATGCACTTGTTAAAGATCTAAAAAATAGAATTAAATTAAGACATTATGGCACATTGGTAAGTGAAAAAAGCGAATCGGTGTACAAAGCCGTGGAAGAATTTAACACTCTCTACAAGCTAAAAAAATATGATAAAGCCGTTAAATTAGGTGAAGAAATATTGGAGGTTGATGAAGATAATAAAGAGTTAAGCAAAAAATTAAAAAAAGCAAAAAAGAAATTATTCAGACAAAATAGAAATTTAGCTGTAAAAATGATTATTTCAAAAATGCCAAATTTAAAAGCTGATTACAAAAGTAACAAAAAAGATTACATTAAGCTTTGAGTTTATACCTCTTTCTTCCGATCCTTTCAAATTTTTCATTATTTTTAAGAGCAAGTTGAACAGTAATTCTTTTAATTTGTCGTTTCTCAAGTACGAGTTCAATAATTTCTTCGAGAGAAAGCTCGTCATGTTTGTTTAATATTCTGCTAATAACATCTACAACAGTGCCCTTTTCATAGCCCCATTCTTTAAGTGCATAAATACCTCTTCCAATCAAAATGAATTGTTCATGACGAATAAGTTCATTATGTACAGCCTGAAGATTTATTTTTCGATTATCAAAATTTTCTTTCTCTATTCTCTCAGCAATATCAGTAAAATGAAGTGGCTTTTTCTCTGATCTGAAAATATATAGAATTTTTTCGCGTAAAGTTCGTGGATGAATGTGCCTCCATTCAAGAAGCCCAACCAGGTCGTCATCAAGAATCGTCAAACGTTTATCGATTTGTATAATTGAGCGAACACTGTTAAGCCCCAATTCAAATTCTTCAAAAACAGGTTTTAAATCAGTATGTACTTTATCAAGAGGCTTAATATCTCCATATTTATGTAATTGATTAATAAGTTTATTAGAAGCGTGCTTCAATGAGTAATCATTCAAATGTGATCTTCGCACATAAGGGAAGAAATTGATTGTATTGCCAATACAATCAACCTCATCATGGAGTATAAATGCCAAATGAGCGGAATTTTCATTAATTTTAAACTCCCTTGAGATAACGTTAATCATACCGAGAATCAAATCCTCTTCCTTAATTAAACCTCCATTAAGATCAACAACAGAAGAAACAAATTCATGCAAAAATTTTAATGATGTATTAAAAACATTTCTCTTCATCTTTGCCAGAGCATTTTTTTCAATCTGTCTAATACGCTCACGAGTTACACTAAAACGCTGACCAATTTCTTCAAGTGTATATTTGCGGGTTCCATCCAAATTAAAACGTTTTTTTACAACTTCCTTTTCTTTATCAGATAAAAGTAGAAGAAGATTATCAATAATTTGAGGTAACTCAGCTAAAGTTTGAGCAACATTAACATTATCACTAACATTCATAGAAATTGAGGGTTAATTTGAATTTATTAGATTATAAATTTTATTAACCTATACTGCAAAAAAATCATATTGTAAGACTTGCCAAAATGAGCTCTTATTTTGATGTTTAAATTTCCAACATGTAGCCCAAGCAATGAATAGTGTGAATTAAAGGCCTATTTGTGAGTCGTTTTAATTTTTTACGAAGTGTGCTCACATGAACATCAATAGTATTTGTGGTACAAAAAATATTTCTATCCCAGACCGATTCAAGTATTTGTGTTCGATCAAGGACTCTTTCAGCATTATGAATTAAATACTCAATAAGTAGGAATTCCATATTTCGTAAACGTACGGATTTATTGTTAACAAAAAGTTTTCTTCTACGTTTGTCTAATTTTATACATTTATATTTTATAAAATCCTTCATCATGAAAATTTTATAGACCTAAGTTAAATATATAGGCAAATTATTATTTGAAAAATAAAACCAAAAAAAATTTAAAAAATAAGGTAAAATAAGTACTAAAAAGTGTTGTTGATTTGAAAACAACATGAGGCTAAACTAAAGATACCCTATAACCAAAGTAATTATGGAAGAAGAAAACAAGAAAAACACAATAAAAGTTAAGCTGCCCGAAGAGCTTGAAGAAGGAGTTTTTGCAAATGCCGTATCTGTACATTTTAACAACAATGAATGTATTTTAGATTTTGCGTATAATCTGCCGAATTTAAAAGAACAAACCGTTAAAATTGTTAGCAGAATAAACTTAAGCCACAAAACAGCGGAATCATTTCTAAAAGTACTTTCCAATGCGGTCCTTGACTATAAGAACAGACAAAATGGAAAGGAAAATACAGAAAATAACTAAACGAAAATGAAAGATAAAATGGAAAAAGTTGTGGCACTTTGTAAAAGACGAGGATTTATATTTCCGGGATCTGATATATATGGTGGATTGGCAAACACATGGGATTACGGACCATACGGAGCTCAACTTAAACAAAATATTAAAGATCATTGGTGGAAGACGTTTATTACTACAAGAGAAGACATGGTTGGGTTGGATAGTGCAATATTAATGAATCCAAAAGTTTGGGAAGCCTCAGGCCACGTTTCGAGTTTTTCAGACCCTTTGATGGACTGTAAGAAGTGCAAAGAAAGAGTTAGGGGAGATAAATTAATTGAAGATTCGCTGGGTATAGAAGCAGCGATTGGTAAGACATTGAAACAAATTGGAGAGATTATTAGTGAGAATAATCTAAAATGTACAAAATGCGGTAAATGTGATTTTACAGAAGCCAGATCCTTTAACCTTATGTTTAAAACACATCAGGGAGTAATAGAGGAAACGGCATCTGCAGTATATCTAAGACCAGAAACAGCTCAGGGAATTTTTACGAATTTTAAAAATATATTGCAGAGCGGCAGACAAAAATTGCCATTTGGCATTGGGCAGATTGGAAAAGCATTCAGGAATGAAATTACTCCGGGAAATTTTACGTTTAGAACCAGGGAATTCGAACAGATGGAAATAGAATATTTTATACCTCCCGTAGAGCAAGAAGAGGTGAAAAAATATTTTGATGAGTGGAGAAAAATCTGCTTTGAATGGTATAAAGATTTGGGAATTAATAAAGATAATATGAGATTTCGGGAACATGACGAAGATGAGCTGTCACATTATTCAACAATGACAGTGGATATTGAGTATAAATTTCCATTTGGATGGGGAGAACTGCTTGGAGTTGCATATCGAGGCACATTTGATCTGGAACAACATGAAAAATTCTCCGGTAAAGATTTGAGATACATAGACCCACAAACAAACGAAAAATTTTTACCTCATGTTATAGAACCATCGTTCGGAACAGATAGGAGCATATTGGTAACCATGCTTGAAGCTTACGATGAGGATGAAATTAATGGAGAAACACGTATAGTTATGCGATTTTCTCCGAAAATCGCACCCGTCCAGGTTGCAGTATTCCCATTGGTTAAGAAAAATCCTCTGGCAACAAAAGCCAAAGAAATTTTTAAAGACTTAAGAGAATATTTTATTTGTGAATACGATGAATCGGGAGCTATTGGTAAAAGATACAGAAGGCAGGACGAAATTGGTACACCATATTGCATAACATTAGATTTTGATAGCCTTGAAGATAAACAGGTTACTTTACGGAATAGAGATACGACCGAACAAAAAAGAGTAAACATAAAAGAGCTGAAAAATATTCTTAAAGATAAAATCGAGTCCTGAGATATAGAAAATACTTAAAACAATAAATCCATACCTGAGATTATAAAAACCACGGTTTTTATTTATACAATATTTGGCTTACCGTAAACGAATATAGGTTTACACCTTAAAAGACAGCTTAATGTAAGCGTCAAATTGTATAGGGTAAAAAACCAAAAATCGTAAATTATTGATAATTTTTGTCAAAACCTGTGAATTTTTACATCTGAGAATATTGCGAAAGTGCTTATTTTATGCTAAAATATAAGGAAAAATAAAAAAACATAGTATAATTATGAGTAAACCGATTCTACAAATATGGAATTTCATTAAGGCGAATCCATTGGAATTTACTCTATATCTGGTACTGGCAGTGGTTTTGTACAAAGTGGGATTTTGGGGCATGAAATATATTTATCGTTACGTTCAGGCGAAAAACCTTATATTCATGAGAGTTACCCTACCACGACAAGAATCGATGAAGGATAAAGAGAAACAAACCGAAAAAGATTTTCGTGAAAAAATATCTATAATGGCTCAATTATATAGATCACTTCACGAAACCAGGGAGTTAAATTTATTCAATATAATTTCAACAAGATTATTTTGGAAAAACACTTTTACATTCGAACTTGTTGCTCATCAAAAAGTAGTAGACTTCTACATCACAACGCCAAAGTATTATTTTCAGATAATTGAAAAACAAATTACTTCATATTACGCGGATGCAGATATACAACTTCTTGACCCTTACGAACACAAACTCGAAAACAATAAAGTAAAAGGCTTTTACGCGTTTACGCAAAAACCTTTTTGGTTTGTTCTTAAGACCTATAAAGTAATTGAAAATGACCCACTTAACACTCTGACAAATATCTTTTCAAAAATGGAAAAAGATGAAACCGCTGTAATTCAAACAGTAATAAAACCTATAAATGATAAGTGGACGAAAAAAGCTACCAAAAAAGGAGAAGCATACTTTAAGGGAAAAAAATCAAAAACCCGAATTCCAATTATTGGACCTATATTCAATGTATTCAAAGGAGTTTTTCTGGGGTTCGAAAAAATGGAAGTTGAACCTGCCCAGGGCGGGGGGGATGGCTATGTAAGAATGCTACAATCTAAGGAAGAAGTGGCTAAAAGAATAGGGGAAAAAGCTAGTCAGGCTGGATTCAAGACAGTAATTAGGCTGCTCGCTACAGCAAAAACGGAAAATAAAGCGGAAGAAATTAGCAACAACATGATAATTGGTCTAAACGTTTTTAAAGACGCAGCCTCAAACTGGTTTCAAACAAGAAGGATTTTTTTTATCGATAAGTTAAACGATAAATTATTTCTTTTTAATTTTAAACATCGCTTTTTAAACAGTAGAATTCTGGGAATTGGAGAGAAGACATCATTATTAAGCGAAGAGGAGCTTGCCTCAATTTTTCATTTGCCAAGTTCAGTATATAATAAATCCCCAATTATCAGATGGCTTGATTACAAAGTACTGCCTGCTCCACTGGATCTGCCTGAAAAAGGGATTCTGATTGGTAGAAATGTATATAGAGGAACTGAGAAAGATGTAAAATTTCAGAAAAAAGATAGATCCAGGCACCACTATATAATAGGAAAATCCGGTTCAGGTAAATCGGCACTGCTTTCTTTTATGGCACGACAGGATATGAAAAACGGTGAAGGTTTATGCGTAATTGATCCCCACGGAGATCTGGTTGAAGATTTACTTACATATGTACCAAAAGAAAGAGCAAAAGACATAGTAATTTTTGATCCCGCTGATCAGGAACGGCCCATGGGGTTAAATATACTGGAAGCAGATGATGCAGCTACACAGGATTTGGTCTCGTCACAGGCAACTGAAATTTTCATTAAACTATTTGGAGATGAAATTTTTGGTCCGCGTATCCAGCATTACTTCAGAAATGCTTGTTTGACTTTAATGGAAGATAAAGACGAAGGGGCGACTCTTATTGACGTGCCAAGAATATTTACAGACGATGCATTCCTTAAATATAAGGTAAAGAAAGTTAAAAATCCCGTGGTAAAATCATTCTGGCAAAATGAGTATGCAAACACCGGTGATCGTGAAAGGCAGGAAATGATCCCATACTTTAGTTCAAAATTCGGGCCTTTTATCACAAACTCCATAATGAGGAACACCATTGGACAAGTGAAATCCAGTTTTGATTTCAGGAAAATAATGGATGAAGGAAAGATATTGTTTGTAAAGCTTTCAAAAGGTAAAATTGGAGATTTAAATACACAGCTACTGGGATTGGTCATGGTTGCACGAATTCAAATGGCGGCATTGAGTAGAGCGGATATTCCGGAGTCGGAAAGGCGGGACTTCTTTCTTTATGTGGACGAGTTCCAAAACTTTGCGACTGACAGTTTTTGCTCAATCCTTTCAGAGGCAAGAAAATATCATTTGAATCTGATAATGGCTCACCAATACATTAATCAGTTGGTAGTAACAAAGTTTGGTACTACATCAACTCAAATTAGGGATGCAGTATTTGGTAATGTGGGAACTCTATGCTCATTTAAAGTGGGTGCAGATGATGCCGAATACCTTGCAAAGGAGTATGCACCTCTTCTAACTGAGCAAGACGTAATAGGAATATCAAACTATAAAATGTACGCTAAACTTAATATTAACAACACAACTTCACGTCCATTCTCGATAAATACAATTTGGGATACAAGCAATCAAAATTTTAAAGTTGCAGAATTGGTAAAGAAATATTCAAGACTAAAAAATGCCAGAAAACGAGAATTCGTTGAACAGGAAATCACCGCGCGTATTGGTATTGATTTTGAAGCACCACCTGTAGACATTGAAAAGCTTCCGGGGCAGCCAAATCAGGGAGTTGCAGGAGGTAAAAATCCAATGGCGAATATATTAAAAGGGAAGAAACCACCTCCACCCCCCGCACCCCCAAAAAAGTAAAGTCCAGCTCTAAAAAGGCCCAGGTTTTGATAAAAACCATCAATAATATTCGATTTTTGGCTTTTTATGATGAGAATTTTGTATCATCTAAACAACAAAATTCTTCTACCGAACCCTCCACGATGTATTGGACTTGTACACCAGCTTGACTAAATTAAGTTTTTTGCTTAAGTTTATTATCCTAAATAAAGTTTAATCAAAAAAAGTATGAGAATTTTAGAAAAACAAAGGCGTAGTGGGGAAGTAAGTCCACGACTAAATGACAGGCCGCTAAGCGAGAAAACAAATCTATCAAGAGCCGCATTTATGGCTATGCTTTTAACAGCTGCAGGATTAGTACCACAATCAGCAGACGCTAAAAGAGGAAAAACAACAATTGAAACAGACGCAGATACAAACGCAGATACAAACGCAGATACAAATACAGATACAACTGAAAATCAGGAGGATTCTAAAAGCGAAAAGGGGGAAGTTACAGGCGATATAGAAGTAACAACAGTTCAGGAAGAAATCAGTGTATCAACAGATTTTTTAAGAGAAATTGAAAAAAATATGCGTACAGATAAAAAAATAAAAATTCCAAGATTTCATAAACTGGCAGCTGTTGTGCATGAAGCATATGAGACTATGGATGACGATGCTATTACATGGTTTGACATTGAACTACACAGGCTTGGAAATAGATCTGCAAAAGGAGGTTACGGCACAGGTTTTGAGATAGAAAAATATTTGGAAGGATTAACAAAAGAAGAGAGGAAATCAAAGGATGCGTTTCTTTATAAAGAATTATTAAAGTTCGCTGATTTCATAGGCTATGAAGGAGGTGTAGACAAAGAAAGTCTGGAAGACTTTTGGCTCAAAAACATTAAATTGCTGAGGACTGTTAGACAAGTTTTGGATAACGAGGAAAGGATCAAAGACCTTGAGGAATTAATTGTTGGTAGACAATCACTACCCAACAGAGAAGCAAAAGAAGTAAATAGGCTTAGAGGTGAAATAAGCAATTTAAAAGAGGAAATTAAAAGACTGGAAAAGCTTATTGAATCAAAAACAGTTAATATACCAAGATCAAAGGATAAAGAAAGCACATCAAACAGAGGAAACATGGATGTAAAACCTGAAAAAGGTACAAAAACTGATATGTTAGGCGACTAAATAATATTTGGGCGATCACTGATTACAAGATCAGCGCCCATTGAGATAGCTTTTGCGGTTTGGGTCTCGTCCTCGACAGCCCAAACCGCAACCTTTACACCTCCATCACCTTTTCGGTAATTATGGGCCTCCTCAATAAGCTGCTCACTTGCAAGGGCCAAAGGTATAGAAATATAACCATTGGTTGCAACTATCATATCCAAAATTTCATTACAAGGTAGGCCCGCGTAAAAATAAGCTCTCTCATTAGCCTTAAGCTCAGTCTTTGGCGGATAACCTTCTTCAACATGAATAGAAACATTAGAAAAATTCTTTTCCAAGGCGGTTTTGCCACCGGTAAGATTATCAACTCCCTTACAAATTTTTAGGGCATGATCTTTATTAATTGTATTAAAAATCAAAGAAAACTCCTTAGACATAGACCCCATAGGAATGTAATGAAAAAACATCTGGTTCGAAGGAAAAACATCCTTAACCTGGTCCAATACCTCCGGATTAAAACTCATAAATCTACATCTATCGCTAAGATCAAACTGTTTAATCTGCTTTTCTAACAAAACAACTGCAGAAAGTTCTTTAATATCTATATTCAGGATACTGTTTTTATTCGAATGTTCATTAAAGGCCTTAAGCATCTCCTTAAATTTAACAGCATTTTTTGGAGGGGTAGAACTTAAATGCAGTGGATCATGGCAAACATAAAGCTCATCTCCGTAAATACGAACATCAATTTCCGGATCAATATCATTATCAAGAGCATTTCTTAAACCTTCAACCGAATTATCAGGATAATCCCCAAAACCACGAGTCCTATGCGAAATTAAATATTCCTCAACCTCAAAATCAGATTTCCCCTCAGAAACCTTATCAAGCTCTTTATTAATTTCATTCTCCAGATCATCCAGTTCTATTTCGTCCTCACCAAAAGAAACCTTATCAAGCACCCAATTTGAAATATCACTTAAAAACTCTCCAATTTTAGAATCATCTCCTAAAACCGTAGACCAAAATTTTTCCACCTTACGTTCCCTTTCCTCTTTATTTTTAAGAACTTCCTCTTTAAGCTTATCCCTCTGGACCTTAGACAAATGGGACTGCAAACTCTCGGTTAAGCCGCGTTTTAGTTCTTTAGACTTGGAAATATCATCTTTTAAAACATCAAGCC
>WJKE01000004.1 GCA_014729275.1 Candidatus Peregrinibacteria bacterium
TAGAGGCCGGAGAAGTTCAGGATGAAGGGATTTTGGTCATAAACAACTCGTCCACAACCAAAACCATGATGGTTTACGCTACTGATTCAACCGCTTCAACAGGTGGTGCATTTGCCTGTGAGCAAAAATCACAAGAGCGTGACGGCGTTGGTGCATGGATTGAGCTGGAAAAAGCTGAAGTAACAGTGCCAGCGGGTTCAAACGAAATGGTTCCCTTTACAATTACTGTTCCAGACAAGGTGAGTGTGGGTGAACATAATGGTTGTTTGGTAATTCAGGAAAAAATTGAGGAAGAAAATACATCAGCCGGTGTTCATTTATCAATGAGATCTGCTTTAAGAGTAGCTGTTACTATTCCTGGTGAGATTATTAAGGAGCTAAATGTAGTTGAATTTGAAACAGGTGAAAGAGATGGAATTGGTAAAATTGTACACCTGGCAATTCAGAACTCTGGAAATGTTTCTGTAGATACAGATATCAGAATTCTTACAAAGAACCTATTTGGAAGCACATATCAAGAGGATGGGGGAACCTATCCGGTTTTGAGAGATGACACCCTTGAATGGGATTTTGAAGTTCAAAAACCTTTTTGGGGGGGAGTTTACACCTCTGTTTACAGTGTAAATTACCAAGGCGCAGATCTGGGTAGTGATGAGGTTCGATTCTTTATGTTCCCATCCTTACTAGGTTTTATAATTGAGCTTTCAGTATTTGCAGTTTTTGCAGCGTTGGTGGCTTTCCTCCTATATAAAAGAAAAAGAGCGCGATGGATCCAGAATAATTGGGTGGAAGTAACATTACCACAGGGGTTTGACATTAAATCTCTTGCCGCAAAAACCGGAGTTTCCTGGAAACTTATTGCTAAAGTAAATAATCTCAAACCACCATATGCAATTTCTGCGAACGACAAAGTTAAGTTGCCTCCTAAAAAGAAGCAATAAAGGTCGTTTGAAGACTAGAATTGCGTCTTTTTTATGCTTATTGCTAATAATTACAGCTTTACCTGTATCTGATTTTGTTAGCGCACAAAACAGTGTTAAGCCAAAGGTAAAGGTTAAGTTGAATAATCCTTCCGATCTTTTAAAAGGTAAAGAAACTTTTAGTATAGAGGAAGAAGTACTATTTATTATCGAAAAACCCAAAGAAACTGTTACCGAAATGGTAAATAAGGGGAAGGTAAAAATTATTAATAAGGAGGAGCTTGAAGAATTCCAGGTAGAGGTTAGGAAAAATGAAGCGCAGAGCGCAGGTGGAGCAGAATCTAGTGGAAATAGTGTGAATAGCGAGAATAGTGAAAATAATTTAGATGCTGAGAATAATGGTGCAGCTGAAAATTCTAATTCTGAAGAAACAAATACTCAAAATAATGGAGAAGAGTCTGAGCCAAATAATGAAGAAATAGCAAATGAAGAAAATATTGAGGATATTTCAGTTACAGAAGAGCCTGCTGAAGAAGTCATTGAAGAACACACCGGAGAACCCGATAGTAGTGATGAAAGTTTGGAAGAAAATACAGAAGAGCAAGGCGTAGAAGAATCTGAACAGGCGACGGAGGAAAGAGGTAGTTCTAATAGCGGATCTGAGTCAACTGAATTAAGTGAAGAAAACCAAAATGGTGAGCAAGGCAATGAGGGGACAACTGATGATACTACTGAGGATGTCACTGATGAAATTTCTGAATCAGAGACTGATCCTGAAGAAGTAGTGGATACAGAGGCAGATTCTCAGCCGGAAACAGAATCTATATCTGAAACAGAACCTGAGACTGAGACGATAACCGAATCTGAAGTTGAACCGGAAACCGAGGCCGAGAGCGAGACGCTTATTGAAGAGCCCGTTACCGAACCCGAACCTGAACCGGAACCGGTTGTTGAAGAACCCGCTCCTGAACCGGAACCGGCTCCCGAACCAACACCGGAACCAGCACCCGAGCCAACTCCCGAACCAGTTGTCGAGGCTCCGGCTCCAGCCGAAGAAGTAGCTGCAGCAAGTTCCGGATTAAACCAAAAACTGTATTCAAGTTATGCATCCTGGAACATGGCGGATGGTATAACTGTAGATATTGTTGATCCCGATGGGGATCCCGTTGATATTAGTGCTGACATTAATCGTTTCTTCCAAAATGATGAAGAAAAATTTTATTTTAAACTTCCTAAACCCGAGCGTAGCTTTAAACCCGGTGAATACATGCTTACAATTGAAATGGAAACCGAAGAAACAATTTATGTGATTGAGCAGGAGTTTGAATGGGGAGTGCTGGCGCTGAATGTGAACAAGGCCGTTTTTGTAACTGATAATAAGGAAACTGCATACATCCAAATGGGTGTGTTGGATGACCAGGGGCACACTTTGTGTGATGCGGATCTTGAGCTAAAAATAATCACACCAAACAGTAATTTTGCCACTTACACGACTTCAAACGGTAAGATTGAAAGAAATCCGGAATGTAACGGGGATACTGTAATTGAAGGAGCAGATTATTCCACTTATTACGAGCTTCCTGAAAATAGGCCCGGAACATATAAAATGGAGCTTACAGCCACAACTAAAAACGGAGTTCATGCTATTACCGATTATTTTGAGGTAAAGGATTCTGTAGAT
This sequence comes from Candidatus Peregrinibacteria bacterium, assembly GCA_014729275.1. GTDB lineage: Bacteria > Patescibacteriota > Gracilibacteria > UBA1369 > LOWO2-01-FULL-3 > WJKE01. Next base: position 2,602 of record WJKE01000004.1, read on the forward strand.
TATGACATTGAGCGAATTGGTCCTACCAGAGTATACCCAATGGCACTTTACCAAATGGAAATAATAATAACTGCGAATAAGGATTATAAAGGGCAGGTAAAAGATTATCTTCCTCAGGATTTTAAAATTAACGCTTCTACGGGGCGTGTTCATCTTGTTGAAGATTTGAAAACTGTTACCTGGGATGTAGATTTAAAGGCTGGAGATACGGTAAGTCTAAAATACACTTTCGACGCGCCCGATATCTCTCCGGAATTTTATCAGATTGGCCCCCTTAAAATTGATTCAACAAACGAAGGTCGAAAATGGCAGATAGCAAATGATGCTACAGGATATATTGATCCGAATGGAGATGGAACGATAAAATGTACGCCAACACCCAGTGGGACAAGTTATACAACAATCGATGATGGAACCAGATTTAATAACACACCAACAACCACCGATTATGTAACCTGCGACCATAATAAATCTGATTTTTATCAAATGTCTTCGTTAACAGGTGTCACACAGGCTACTAGCATTCAGGTTTATGTTTACCATTACGAAACAGCCACAAATATGAATACAAGTGTCGCCTTATTCGATACTAATGAAAAAACACAGTATGGAACTACACAGAGTTTAACAAATAGAACAACAGCACAGTGGGATAGTTATACTTTTACAGGTTTGACCCTAACGCAAACTCAACTTGATAACTTAAGAATTCAGGTTGGATGTTTAAAAGGAGGTGGTAAGCCGGGTGATTGTATAAATTATTCAATGTATGGGGATGTTACCTATACTAACGGAACCTTGGCGGTTGATATTGTAGATAGCGGAGGAACGCCGGTAGCCAGCCCTTCAGTTGCAATGACAACAAAAAGTTTTTCTTTTAATGATCAGACTTCAACCGGAACTTTTGGAACAAGTTCCGAAAGGGTTAGGGTTACAAACACAACAGCTAGTCCTTCCTGGACTTTAACGGTTGCCGCCACAAACGGCTCAACAGCTTTTTGGGATGGCACAAATGCAGATTACGATTTTAATGACCCCACTGCTAATGCAGCAGATGGTGCAGACACAGATGCATTTGGAGGCCAGTTAACAGTAGATCCCTCTGCCTCAACCGTTTCACCCGAGGCTGGATGCACTACAACCGGAATAACTAAAGGTGGATCTGCGGCTTTTTCGGAAGGAGTTACAGATTCCATCACACTCCTTACAGCAGGAGCCACTGCAGACACAAGCTGTTATTGGGATCAAACAGGAATTAGCTTAAGCCAAACCATACCAGCTGAACAATTGGCAGACAGTTATTCAATAGACATGACAGTTACAGTTACTGCAAGTTAAGATCTTCTTTCTCGCCTCCAACAAAGCTGGGTTCCCATATGTAAAGGTCTATAATTGATTTGTATATGGCTAGGATTTCGCGAAATTTATAGTAGTCCTGCATTACATAAGGCTGCAAAGTTGCTGAAATTCCATAAGATTCGATTCCAAGCTGATTACATAAAAAAAGTGCTCTGGGCAAGTGAAATCCCTGTGTAATTAAAATTGCTTTTTCAATATCCCACAGATCATGAGCACGGCGGCAAGTGTCGTAAGTACGTCGACCCGCGAAATCAGCAATCACATCATCTTCGGGAATGGCCAAGGTATCGACCAAATAATTATACATTCCTTCCGGCTCATTATAGTGCTCGAATCTGTTATCTCCTGAAACAATTATTTTTTGAACTTTACCCTGGGTATAAACATCTGCTGCAATCTTTAGTCTATCTTTAAGTACATCTGATGGAGTTCCATCCGGTTTAACTGCTGATCCAAAAACAATTGCAACCTGCATTTCAGTAATATTTGAGATATCTGTATAAATGAGTTTCTTATATTTGGAAACAATGAAATACGGGGAGATAAAAAATAGAATTCCGCAGATCAGTACTATTAAAATTATTTTGAGTAAATGTTTTCTTAAAAAATTTTTCATAATTTTTGAAGGATAAAAAGTGAAGGGTGATTTGGATGATAACAAAAATTGCGGGATTATGAAAAAGAAAGTAGATTAAATCCATGAGATTAGATCAGTTTTTATATGAAAATATCAAGTAAAGAAAAAGCATCCCAGCTATTCCCCCAATTCCAGGCCGGATAAAGGTAGTTAAAAAGGTAATCTGCATCCACCGGAATTTCCGGAAACTTAATAACTAAAGTTGAAAAATAGTTCGCAAAAAACAAAATCAAAATAATAAAACTATTAAAGTCCCACTAAAAGGAAAACAAGGAAACCGAGAATATTTTATTTATGATCGCATCCGGAATATAATAGAATTATGAAATATCTGGATGTAAAAGTAAAAGAAAAGACAATAAAAATTCCATACCTGCATTACACAGGCGATAAAAAAGGAAAAACCGCGGTAATTTCAGGAGGAATGCATGGCGACGAGCTAAACGGAATGATGCTTGTCAGAAAATTTATTGAGCACTGTGATGAAAATGAAATAGAAAAAAAACTGAAAGGAGAATTAATAATTCTTCCTGTTTTAAATGTAGACGGCTTTAAAAAACAAACCAGGGTAGTGCCTACAGACAGGCGCGACCTTAACAGATCTTTTAATAAAAGGACAAAATCGGACAGCAACATAATTGCAAATGCTCTTGAGGAAAATTTTTTCTCAAAAGCTGATTTGGCAATCGATTGTCATGATTCAGGGAAGAGGTCAATTCTTATCCCACACCCTCGTATTCACAAATTTGAGGATAATTACTGTTCCAGGTGTACACGCGAAATAGCAATTGCACTTGGACTAAAAATCGTGATCGAAAGAGTTGGCAAAAAGGGAATGTTAGCAATAGAGCTAACCAACAAATACAGAATTCCAATCGTAACCCTTGAGATGGGTGGAGCTCTTAAAGTAGATTACAAGTTTCTTGACCAAAGCCTAAAAGGAATCATCAATGTACTAAAACACTATGAAATGCTTCCTGGTGAAGCAGTGCTCCCCAAAAAACAATTTTTCCTGCGAGACAGATTTGGGGTGCCCGCTTTGCAGGGTGGTATTGTAACATTCAAAAAAAAACTTGGCCAAAGAGTACACAGGGGTACAGTACTAGGTAACCTTTACAACCCAACAAAAAATAAAATTGTAGATATTGTTTCTCCAATGTGTGGAATCATTTTTTCCATGCAGCATGTAGATTCAGTCCGTAAAGGTGAGATTATTTACTCAATTCTTGAAGACAAAATGTGCCACACCTTCAGAAGAAAAACCATAGGCATGGTCGAAGAGGTAAAAAATATCAGAATGTAATCAATCCGTATCCTGCTGATCCTCAAACCCTTTTCTAATTACAGTATGCTCGCCGTTATCTGTATTCAAATCATAAATATCAAAATTTGTCCGAATATCAAAACCTTCACTCCTTACAGCAAAATTTAATGACATCGACCCTTCACTCCTGCTGTGAACCCTATGAAAAACAAATGTATCCCAATGTAGAACAGCGGGCCCTTTATGCACCTTTTTCCCATTCAAATTAACAAAATCCGGCCCAATTTCAAATTTCAAAACTTCCCCAGAATCCTTATGAAAAAGCTCAACAAAACGGCTTCCATGAAGCACCAATAAATTATCCTCTTGATTTTGATGCATATACCATGGTCGCTTAATTTCGCCAACACTTCCCGGAGAAAACGCATCAACTTCATGCTCTACACGCGTGATAGCTGTCAAGCCCGGCAGCATGGGCACCCTGTTAAATTTTACCGAAGCAGTAGACCTAAACTCAGGAACATTCATGATTTTATAAAATTTTTCCATAGCCAAAAGGTTATTTCTTTTTACAGAGAAACATATTATTATCATATAAACAAGAAATAAATTATGAAGAAATTTTTTAGCATTATAGTAATTTTACTCACCATAACTTTTACACCTGTTTGCATTGCGGAGCCTTCAACAGATTCCGTGGACACTCAGGTACAAATAACGGAAGAGACCGAAAACCAACAAAGCACTGAGCAAAGCTTCTTCAAGTCGAACAAATTTTTTGCACTAATAGTAATTCTAATCGGAGTAAGCCTATACGTAAAAACACTTCAACTCATCCGCAAGGCTTCCAAAAATAATTAAAAATCCAAAGTAATTTCTTCTTTATATTCCGGAAGCGTTACATCTTTAAAATTGTTTTGCTTTAAAGCCTCCTTAAAAGCCAAACGTTGCTTCTGTTCACCATGAACCAGGAACACTTTTTGTAATCCGTTGATCCTGCCAATATATTCAAGCAGATCAGACCTGTCCGCATGAGCAGAAAAAGCATCCATCACATAAACCGAAGATTTGACATTGTATGGCTCACCGAAAATATTTACTACAGGCTCTCCCTCAACAAGTTTTCGCCCCAGAGTATGGGATGCCTGATACCCAACAATAAGAACAATAGAATTCGGATCTTCAATATTATTTTTAAGATGATGAAGAATTCGGCCATGCTCGCACATTCCGGAGGCTGAAATAATGACCATTGGGCCCGGTTTTTGATTAATTTCCTTAGACTCATCAACACTGCGGGTATAAACGAGATTTGGAATATCAAAGGGATTCTTTCCTTCAGACAAGAAATATTTATACACATCCTTATCAAAACATTCAGGATGACTTCTAAATACATCGGATACATTAACAGCAAGTGGGCTATCTAAATAAATCGGAATATCCGGAATCATTTCCTTTTGCCTCAAAACTCCAAGGAAATAAATAACCTCCTGAGCTCTTTCCAATGCAAAAGAAGGAATAATAAGCTTTCCGCCATTTTTACAAACATCATTAACAATAGTGGCAAGATCCTGCTCAACGGTTTGAATAGCTGAATGCAGACGATTTCCATAAGTACATTCACTTATCAAGGCATCTGTTTCGGGAATTGGCTGTGGATCACGCAAAATTGCCAAACCACGCCTACCAAGATCACCGGTAAAGCAGAGTTTAAAATACTTCTTCTTTTTCTTATCAAAAAATATCAAATGTATTAATGCGGAACCCAAAATATGGCCGGCATCATAAAAAGAAGCCACCACGCCATCGCAAACTACAAAACTTTGCTCATAAGAAACACTATGAAGAAGTTTTAAAGATTCCGCTGCATCATCCACGGAATATAAAAGTTCAGGTAATTTTTCTTTCCCTGATTTATATTTTTTTCTTTTTTTCAAATACTTAATCTCACGTTCCTGAATGTAAGCACTATCATAAAGCATATAGTTACACAAATCGCGGGTCGCAAAGGTACAAAAAATGGGCCCCCTGAACCCTCGCTTGGCAAGCAAAGGAAGCAAGCCGCTATGATCAATATGAGCGTGCGAAAGTATCACAGCATCAAGTTCAGCCGGATCAAATCCCAAATCTTCATTTTTAGCTTTAGCCTCACTCCTTCTCCCTTGAAACATACCGCAATCAAGTAGAATTTTCTGATCGTTAAATTCGATCAAATGCTTTGAACCGGTAACTTCACCACCTGAAGCACCCACAAATTTTATTTTAACCATTTTATTTTTTTACAAGTTTGTACTTAGATAGGGTAGCGTAATTCCACCTATAACCGCAAGTGGAACAGCTACAACGCCCCTTTTCCCCACACTTAGGCCTTTATAAGCTGTTACAGGAGCATAGGTTTTTTTAATAATTTTTACCAATTTATCACTGTAACCGAGTTTTTTTGCGTAATTTCCTAACTTAGCGAATCCACCTTTTAATAGGAATATTCCTATAATAATTGAAACAGCTTTATTCACCTCGGAATGTACATCCAAATTTTGCACCATATACTTGCAGGCATCATAAAGTGCCAGCTTGTCTTCCCATGGTAAGTTCCAGATCATATCTATACTTTCCAAAGTTTGCGACCAGCTTTCCATATCAAAAAGTTCTCTATATGTATCCGGATCAGCAAGCGAAGCCGCTCCGGTTAAGGCGTATTCAAAAGCATTGGGAAGTGCCAATAAATATTTTTGATAGGGATCAAGTTCTTCCTGGCCGGTATAATATTTAACGGCTTGATCAGTATATGATTCCGGGAACATTTCATCCCATAAGTCTTTTGCAAACTTATTTAGCTCTTGTTTATCTTCCACGGTTAATGCTTCAGCGATATTAATTTCTCCCCTTTGAAGATTTTCAATAAATCTTTGTTCTCTTTCATTTTTTTCACCTTTTATAGCGCTAATAACACCATTAATTTTTGAGACATAGTCGTTATACAGCATTATTTTTTCAATTATTTCTTCATCTGTCAAAGAAGGATCAGTTAGTTTTTCAGCTAATTCCACTGCTTTATCAATATTTTTTTCATATTCTGGATGTTTTTTTATAAATTCATCATACTCACTCCCTGCGTTATCCCTAAACATTTTAAAATATTTAAGAATTCGTTTTAAATCATAACGGATACGTGGTAAAGCGTTTTGAAGTTTTTCCTCAAGCGGTCTGGGTGCTGCGGTTAAATCTTCTCCAATTGAATCCTGCATCTGTGTCCTCCCTTCCACATGTCCAAAGTATGGATAATATACCCTTTCAAGCGAATATCTTGAAGTAGGGCTTTGGCTATCATTTGGGATTCTACTGAAAAATAAGGGGTCATTATCACAGATTTCTTTGAGTTTTATTAATCCCAAATCAGGATTCGCATATAAGAATTTATTAATATCTTCAAAAATATCAATTCTGTTATATCCAAATTGATCAATTAAATCACTAAGGATTGAATCGATTTCATTAATACTGAGGTCAGGAGAAGATTCCAAAATAAAATCAAGCTTCCCAGGGGGGTATTTAGATAAAATATCTTCCTCCTCTTTAGAATACTCCTTTGAATTTGATCCAATTTTTTCTTTAGCCATGTATTGCGATTTTTTGCTATCTAATAATTATAGCAAAAAATCGCTTATTCCACAACAATCAGCCCTTTGCGTATCTGCTCTTTAAGAGCATCGGAATAATTACCATAAGAAATAAATTTTTCGATCCAAACCGCATATTCCTCTTCAGTCATTAGCCTTGGCTTTGAAGCCTCGCTTTTCATAGGGAATAAGTAAGCTTTTGAAGTCATTTTACCATTTGGCGAGTCATCCAAAACCAGGCCAATACCAAGTTCCTCTTGAGTTTCGACTGACCAGTACTGATCAAAAACAAAATTTCCCAAAGAATAAAAAATAAGTCTATCCTTATAGATTTCAAAACTCTGAACCACATGCGGATGATGTCCAATAATTGCGTCAGCCCCGGCGTCTACAAAAGCCCTGCCAGGGGATACCTCAAGACTTTCACTTGGCCTATGTTTATATTCAACACCCCAATGAATCGAAACAATTAAATAATCCACATTCGGACGAATTTCTTTAATTAAATTCAGAGCAGCTTCATCATCAAGCCTATAGGTAACATCCTGAAAACAGGCAAATGCAAGTTTCTTTCCGTTTATTTCATCATAAAACACACTCTCTTTATCCACCTCGCTCGGATGACCACACCAACCAATATCGTGTTTATTCAGCGACTCAATTGTACTGGTCCTTCCATCCCATCCCTGATCAACAGCATGATTATTGGCAATAGTAAAAAGATTAAAACCATATCGTTTCAAAAAAGGTGCAATATTTTCATTAAATCCAAAAACCAGCGAAGTTCCGCTTTTGTATCCCTGCCCCTTAATCGGTCCCTCAAGATTCGCAAAAATATAATCTGCGCCCTTGAAAAAAGAATTATTTGGCCCCCTTATGTTTTCAAAAATGTAATCTTTCCCATGCCTATCCATGAGAGTTCTTACATAACGGCCGGGCATCAAATCCCCAAAAGCCATTATAGTAAGATCCCTATCACCCTCAATTTCTCCTTCAAAATAATTCACAAAAATTGAGCTAAAGCCGTCCTGTACACTAGGCATAGATATTTCGCTCTTTTCCCAATTATATTTTTCCAAAATCTCAAACAAAAGTTTTAAATTAGTTTTTGAAGCACTATCAATCTGCCCAACAGACTCGGTATCAAGTGTTTCAACAATATTTAGAGCCAATTCATTATGAAAACCCGCCACGTGATCATTCATTCCCTGAGAAAAAGTCATGGGGCTAATAATGATTGTTCTATCATCAATAATATTTGGAAGAAAAGTAATCAAAGTATTAATTTCATCCTCAGTAGCCATATTTTTTATGTTGATAGCCACAAATTTCGCCTCGGGAAATGATTTTTGAATAAAAGGAGCGAGAATAGCAGTATTCTCATCATGATAAAATGTACGATTCGACGAATTAAATCCCATATCATTAAGGAATCGTACCTTCCCCATATCCGGAGATAACTTGCCCAAGCTGGTGTTATAACCATAATTACTAACCTGAATATTTTGATATCCGTTTAAATGCAGATTTTCAGTAATAATCACAAAAGTTTCAATTTCCCGGGTTTTGGAAAGTCGCTCAAAATATTCCGCAATACCAGATCCAAATCTAATATCCGATGATACAATTGAAGCCTTAATATCTTTACTAAAACTTTCAACCTTATTAAGGGAAGAATAATCAGCCAAAATTTCATCCTCAAAAAAATCAAAATGGCTAAAATACCCTTTAGGCAAAGTATCTGAGTATTTTTTTAGATCCAGAATCAATCTTGGCGGAGCCTCTGAAGCATACTCATAAGTTTCATTATCCACAAATAATGTATCAAGTCCGAAAATATTATCACTTAGTTGGTTTCCATTATTAAAATCCCACAAAAAAGTGATTGCTACCAGCGCTCCAAAAAGAAAAAAAAGTTTTCTCATTTAAGCAAGTAAGTTATTAAGCTCTCCCTGGGAATCAAGAGCCTTAATGTCATCAAAAGACCCAATATGGTTCCCGTTAATAAAAACCTGCGGGGTATCTGTTCGCCGCCCGGTTTTCATTTTCATTTCACTAAAAAGAGCATCGTCATTGCTAATATTAAATTCAGTAAATTCAATTTTTCTTTCATTAAAAAAATCTTTGCAAGATTTTGAAAACGGACAGTCATCTTTTGTATAAATAACTACATTTGCCATAAAGATAAATTAATGAATATTTCAAGCTGTATAATACTCTTTTCCACGAATAATACAAACAGCCCGGTATGGCTGATCCGGCAAAATTATCCGCCCAATTTGAATAATTGTAATTTTCATAATATCTTGTAAACATCTAATAATTTTTTAACATAAATTTTTGTGGATAATAAGTTAATTATTTATACAGATGGCTCTTGCCTTGGGAATCCCGGGCCGGGAGGTTGGGGAGTTGTGATTTTGGATGGAAAAAAGGAAGTTAGGCTTTCAGGAGGAGAAAGGGATACAACTAATAATAGGATGGAGATGAGGGCAATAATAGAAGCACTTGAATGGGTACAGCAAAATACTGTAGATAGGGAACTTGAGATTAATTCAGACTCTAATTTGATTGTACAGACTATAAACCGGGGATGGAAAAAAAAAGCCAACACTGATCTTTGGGAAAAAATTGAAAAATTACGGGCATGGAAAAATATTGAATGGAATTGGGTAAAAGCACACGCAGAAAATCACCACAATAATATTGCAGATCAATTAGCTGTAAGCGAAGCCAGGAAAATAAAAAAATTACTTGGCTAACTCGTCCATTTTAGCTTTTAAAGCTTCTTTACTTTGAAAGCCAAGTGCACGATCAACTTCCTCCCCATCTTTAAAAAATATTAAGGTTGGAATACTTTGAACTCCGTACTTTCCTGCAAGATCACTGCTTTCGTCAACATTAACCTTACCGATTTTCCAATCATTATCTTCACTGGCCATTTCATCCAGAACCGGAGCCATCATTTTGCATGGACCGCACCAATCAGCATAAAAATCTACTAAAACCGGGCCTTTAGACTTAAGAACTTCCTCCCCAAAATTTTCGCTGTTAAATTGTTGTGCTGCCATAATTGTAGTTTATTTAAATATTCAAAAACAATAATAACCATAATATAATGTTTAAGCAATTTTTTTGGCTTGTTAGTTTGAACTTAGTTTTGTCTTTTTAATTAATTCTTTTGCTTTTTTCTTCCATTCCTTTTCGTCCGGGGTGTTTATGGAGCCAACATAAGATTTTCGAAGAATTCTTAAAAAGGGCATTTTTCTGATAGCATATTGGTAAGGAGAGTGCCTTAAGTCACGCTTATCCATATAGCACGGATCTTTTACAAAGTTTAAGGTTACAAGAGCCTGTTCAATTTCTAAAACTTTGTCTTTTTGTTTATCTACAGGATTTCCTTTTTCCATAATTATTTTGTAAAAATAAGTTTCTGTACTTGTCTTAGATTCAGCTTGAGCCTCATCTTCAATTTTTTTTGGAGGAAAAACTGTAAACGCCACCATATTGTTTTCCGGAATACTGATAAGTGCCCATCTTATAAAAGAATTTCTAAGATCATCTTTGGCAATAGCATAAAAAACTTCGCTTTCTCCCAAAGTTCTTAAAAAATTAAATTTATTTTTAATTTCTTCATTATCAAACATAAACTCATCCATTGAAGCTGCCAGATCTTCATCAATTTTAATAATATCTTTTTCACTTACAGCTTTTCCACCTTTCATCCGGTAAGCCAGCTTAAGAAGAGTTGCAGCATGGAATTGGGGGAATGCTTGTCTTAAGTTTTCATTAACCAGAGTATCGTATAGTCCACCAAGAAGCTCATTTATTTTTTCCTCAAAAATTTCAAAATCATTTCCAAGATGTGAGAAAAAATTCACTGAACCGTCATCCATTACAATTTTTAGGTTGTAATCCAACTCATCAAATTCGTGAAAATTTACAAAATTAAAATTAATTGAAAAAGCATCCATATTCGGGGGAATTACAACCATTGTTTTTTCATATAGTCGAATTTTTGCTTCACCTTTGCAAATAAACTTTTGAAACTTACTAAGCCTTTTAAAATGACCGTCAAATTCAGCTTTAAGTTTTCCTCCCTTCATGAAGAGGGCATCCATTAAAAACTCATTTCGGGATCGATACAAATCTTTAAGCAATTGATCAAAAAGTGTGCCCGCATCAGATAGAGTATATTTTTCTTTTGAGAAAGTTATAAAAAAGATTCGTTCATTTTTGTAGTAAAACTCTTTTACTTCCGAAAAATTGATTAGCTCACCTTTATCAGTGGCTCCTTTTCCTTTTAGTCTGAATCCTTTGTCATAAATAATAACTTCTCCCTCTTTATCAATAAGTGTACGATTCGAAAAAGTTGATTTTTGATATCTAAGATTATAAGAAATCTCCATATACGAAGAGTTTATTAAGTCTTCCGCTAAGTATTAAATACAAATTTAAAAATAGCCCTTAAAGACGAAAAAACTATAGCAAAAGCCCGTATATTTTGTAAAGAGGATTATTAATGCAATATTGGGGCGAAAAAGCAAGCTTTTTCGCCCCCCTCGCCCCACTTTTATTGAAAAATAAGCCAAAAAGTGATACAATTCAATATTAAATACGTATTAAACATTGATGTATAAAAATAAATTAGTAATCCTTGGTCTAAGTCTGATTTCAATTGCTTTTTTATCCCTCAACACAGGGGAGCAAATAGATAAGACTTTTGTAAAAAATTTTTACACCCCAAAAATTAATTTAGACTCCAAAGCAGTATCGTCAGTTTCATTCCCGGTAGATCCTTATGCCACTGCAGATGTGTTTATATCAGAGGAGTATAATCCCGGATTTACTTTTACTTCCGTTGGTTCAACCTGGGATGAATATAGTCCATCCGGAACAGCAATAGAAATTGAGATGCAGTTTAAATCAAACAATAAGTGGTCCGAATGGATTTCTTTGGATGAAGAGCTTGAAAAGGAAAACGGTGATAATGCAAAAAAATATTCTTTTGCATCTTCTGCACCTTCAGAAAGTTTCAGATACAAAGTGCTTATGTTTGGGGATGGCAAAAAAACGCCGATAATTGAAAATGCAAATTTTACAGCAATATCTGCATCAAAAACTATAAATGCCACTAAGCCGCCTATGCCAGCGTATGCTTCATCGGTGATTGGCACAACTCTTACACATCTAACTCTTAATGTTAGTAATAAAAATATTGTAAGCCGCCTGAATTGGGGAGCAAATGAATCACTCCGTTACTATACAGGTGACTCAAATACAGAACCGCAACTAATTTCTCTTCCAGATAATTTTTATGAAGAATATAAAGAGGAACTTACACTCTCTAAAGTGGTAAAAGAGGACTCGAAGGGCAACAAGTATACATGGCCCCTTCAGTATCCAACTAAAGTTCGAAAGATAATCATCCACCATACAGCAACTACAAAAAACTTAAATGACCCCGAGCAGGCCCTTCGTGATATTTATTACTACCACACTGTTTCAAAGGGCTGGGGCGATATTGGTTATAACTATTTAATTGATAAGAACGGAAAAATTTATGAAGGACGATACGGAGGCGAAGGAGTGATTGGAGCGCATTCCGGTCCGGGTAATAACGGATCTATTGGTATCGCTGTACTAGGAGATTTTGAAAATAACACAGTGCCGGATAAAATGTTTGGCTCATTAACTGATTTAGTAGCTGAAAAAGCAAAACTGCATGGGCTTAATCCAAACGGCTCTTCCTTATTCCGCGGAAAACAAATGCCAAATATATTTGGACATAAAGATATAATGAACACTTCATGTCCGGGTGCAAATTTATACTCAAAACTTTCAGCTCTTCGAAAAATGGCGGCCGAGAAAGCATCCACAATAACTGAAAAAAAGAAATTCGTAATTGATTACGATTATATAGATAGATCAGATGTGCATTTTTTGGATATAAACACAGGTGAAACCGAGGAAATTACCATCAAAATGGAAAATATTGGTAAGGTGGACTGGAACAGCAAAACCTTTATAGTGGTGAACCAAAATCCTGCATTTGACGGGGTATTATTGTTTCCATCCAAACAAGGTGCAGTTCTTGCTAAAATGAACGAAAGCCTCGTCAAACCCGGAGACATAGCAAGCTTTACATTTACGATAAAAGCAGGATCCCAAAACGATCAGGTATATATGAAGATTGCACCTCTTGTTAACGGCACCAAGAAAATTGAGGATTATAAGGTGCTTCCCGTTAATGTTAGCCGTGGAGATTTTAAGTACGATTTTGTTAGTATGGACGATCTGCCGAAAGCAATGGAGGGCAACACAGAAACTTCTATTAAAGTAAAAATTAAAAATACAGGTTCTTCCACCTGGAGAAAATCCGGTCAAAACACAGTATATCTGGGAACAGATCACCCACAGGATAATGTGAGCATGCTAAGTAATCCTCGTTCTACAAGAATAGGGTACTTACTTGAAGATGAAGTTAAGCAAGGTGAAATTGGAACATTTAATATTAATATCAAGACACCGGGAATATCCGGTTATTACAGGCAGTATTTCACACCGGTTGTGGAAGGTATAACCTGGATGCAGGATAGTGGAATGTATTTTGAAACAACAGTTTATGGGGATGCCTATGCTTCCGATCTTGTGTCAAAAACGCCATCAAACAAATGGGAAAGAGGCGAGAGGTATGTTATTTGGATAAAGCTAAGGAATATTGGGCAAGAAGTCTGGAAAAAAGAGGATCTTAGTGTCCATGTTCTGAGGGAGCACGACCTAATTGTTAAGAATGCACAAATGATGAGTGATGAGGTGGCTCCGGGCGAGGTTGCAAAAATACTGTTTATTGTAAAAGTAGCTACAGACGAAGATCTTGAGCAAAAATCTATCCAAATAAAACCTAAAATTAATGGAAACAGCATAGTAACCAGGCCTGTTTACTTTAGGTACACAGTTATTGAAAACGATCAGATTGCGCTTCAACAAGAGCTTGAGAAGTTAGCGAAAACAATTGAAACAACCGAACAAAATTTTAGTACAGAAAGCGAAAGTTTAATGGCTTCGAGCAATTCAGTGGGTAATGATATTCGAGTAAAATTAAGCTTTTCCGGAAACCCGGAAATTACATCTGCCGGTAACTTTGAAGTTTATTCAGGAACCAGTAAAATAAAATCTCTAAATAAAGGAGAATCTGCAAAAATAAGTTATACCAGTGGAAAGTATAAGGTCGAAACACCCGGACAAACTCTATATAAAACAGCTCCAATAAGAGTAGTGCCAACCGGCAACGGAATTATTCAGCTAAAAAATTATGAAAACCGTCCGGCATGGAACCCAAGCCTTAACGATAATGAATACAGAGGTCTGCTTGAAATTCGGATGGATGACGGGAAGTTGATTACAATAAACGAATTACCTCTAGAACATTATTTGCGCGGACTTGGTGAAGTAAGTAATTCTGAATTTTATGAAAAAATTAAGGCAATAATGGTAGCCGCAAGATCATACGCAAAATTCTATACAGACATTGACCAAAAATTCCCGGGAAAACCTTATCATTTGAATGATGACCCTGATGTTTGCCAAAAGTATATTGGGTATGGATTCGAAAAACGCGCACCTGTTATCAGCTCAGCAATTTCCGCTACTGCCGGAGAAGTTGTGACATATAAAAATGTATTGGTGAAAACCCCTTATTTTAATCAGTCCGATGGAACAAAAACCAAATCAGCGGCTTCAGTCTGGAACTGGGATGCTCAATACCTTGTTAGTGTAAGCGATTCATATTGTGATGGAAGCTACTTTAATGGGCATGGAGTTGGTTTGAGTGGTTGCGGAGCAGCAGGTATGGCAGAAGCGGGTTATACATATGATTACATTCTTAAACACTATTACACCGGAGTAGAAATTAAAAAAGCATATTAATATGGGATTAATACCAATTCCGCTTGAAGCGGGCAAAAAAAAGAGAAAGAGTTCTAAGCCAAAACTGGTCAAAGTTATAAGACAAAAAATCTCTAATAAAGAGTTAGGTCGAGAGAAAAAGCTTATTCAAAAAACCGCATTAAGTTTGGTTAGGTTCATTAACGGCGAAAATAAATTGAGTTCAAACCAAATTGACGAATTAATAAAAAATCTTCAGAAATCTCAGATCTATATTCAAAAACACAAAAAGAGAAGAATCCTCAAAAAAAATAAAAAACTTTCATCAAAGAAAAAGTCTTAAACCTTTCGCTTTATATAAATCTTTGGTAAAAGAAGAATATGAAAGTTTTAGCTATATCTACAGCTTTGTTTAATACGTCAGTCGCCCTTCTCGAAAAAAAAGGGGAGGAATATGTTTTACTCGAAGAAAAATGCTGGAAAAGTAACAGAAATGAGGCAGAGAACCTTTTAAACGAGGCAAAAAACTTACTTGAAAAAAATAGCTTAAGTTTAAGTGATGTAGAAGAAGTTTTTACAGTCTCCGGCCCGGGATCATTTACAGGATTAAGGGTTGGATTGGTAACAGTAAACACAATTGCATATCTCAATAAATGCCCGGTAAAGGAAGTAAATACATTTGAATATTTATGGAATGGGGTTGGCGAGCAGAGTGATGAAAGCGGCTTATTGCTGTTCGCAGGATCCAAAGGAGTCTATTTCCATAAATCCAAGGACACAGCAGTGGAAGAAATTGAGATCCTTAATATCGACGATGTTTCAGAAATTTTAAAAAAGAATAATATTAGTAAAATATTCGGTGAGATAAGCACAGAACAACAAGAAAAATTATCGGAATTTGAAATAGAGGAAATAAATCAAAGTTTTGGGCGCGTATCCGAAAAAATCCTAAACACCGGACAAGCACGAGAAGTTAAACAAGTCCGCCCTCTCTATATTAAAAAACCGCAGATTACAGAAAGTAAGAAATAAAAAGAGCCACGTATTGACAATGTAATGACATTATGATATCGTAAAAATGATATTTAATCAAAACATATGTCTTTTATTCAACTACGTATAGACGACAAAACCAAAAAGTCAGCTAAAAAAATTCTTGATGACCTTGGAGTAGATATGAGTTCTGCAATTAAAGTTTACCTAAAGCAGATTATTATTAACAAAGGGATCCCTTTTAAATTGCTAACTGAAAATGGGCTGACGCCTGAAGAAGAGCGAGATGTTATAATAGCTTCTGAAGATGCTAAAAAGGGAAAAAATGTTACAAAAGCCATGACCACTAAAGAAGCTATTGATTATTTGAATAAGCTGAAATGAAAATTAAGTTTCATAAACATTTTGAGAAGAGATTAAAGAAGCTTTCGCCTACTATAAAAAATAAAACCATTTCGGCTATCAAATGCTTTAGTGAAGATCCCTTTGATAAAAAATTAAAAAATCATGCCCTTAGAGGAAAATTAAAAGGAAAGAGAGCTTTTTCAGTTAGTGGAGATATTCGGGTGATTTTTGAAGAATTTGATGATTATATTTTGGTAATAATGCTTGATGTGGGATCGCACGCACAGGTTTATGAGATGTAATTAAACAAGGGTGTATTTTTAGTTGACGGTAGCGGAGAAAGAAGGTTAAATATACATCTTCTAATACTTATCATGTATCAAAGAACAGAGATGTTAATCGGGTCGGAGGAAGTTGCAGATTCATTAAATCAGCTGCTTGCTGCAAATAGAAATATAAGTGACAAAATACGTATTCTGACAGCGGAAGATAGCGTTGATGATTTAGCTCTGCAATTTGCAAGAAAGGGCGAGGTTAATCTTCAAAAAGCGGTTCAGCTGGCTGTAAAAATTCAATGCAGCTCTTTTCTTGATAATAGAGTTATCGAAAATATCGATTTTTTTGAAAGGATGATTGAAATGTATGCCAGTGCACTTGAATCAATGAATGCTTATGGAATTATTGGAGAAAATCCTATCCCAGTGCCTGATTTAAAAACAATAATTAACCTAACAGCAAATAGTTTATCAGAAGAGCAGCTTCGCTTTATTTTAGATATGTCAGAGTCCACTCTCATCCTTCAACCAAATTTAAGTTTTGATACATTGCTTTATAAGCTTATGGATAGCTCGACACCAAAGCTAGAAGGTCAGCAACCAACATATATACAGATGAGCACAAGGCGCGATTATCAAGTTAAGGATGAATTGAGTACAAGAGGGAACATAGTTAACAAATGGAGTTTAGTTTTTTGTGAGGGGTGTGATGAGGCTAGATCAGACTACTTTGGAGATCTGGATCCATATAGTCCACCTATAAAATCAGATTGTATTGTTGAGCTGAATAAAAAATGGGAGAGTCATGGGATTCAGGGAATGAAGTCCAGGGTATATTTGCTCCTTCTTATGCAAAAAATTATAGAAGGAAAGTCCATAGATAATGAAAAGTTATGTATTTTTAATGAGGATCTTCATCTTGGAGAAGTTATTGAGGCCCAGTATTTTAAAAGAAGGATCGATCTATCCCAGCATACTGCGCTAGATGCTTACTACCCGGAGTTTGAAGGATTCAGACCATTAATTGAACTTGAAATCCCTGAAGAAGAGGCTTAAATTTTACTTATGCTATATATTGTTTCAACACCGATCGGGAATCTTGAAGATATTACTTTAAGAGCTATTAGAATTTTGAAGGAAGCTGATTTTATTGCTGCTGAGGATACTAGGCATGTGCGAATTTTATTAGACAAATATGAGATAAAAACTAAAGTTATAAGTTTTCATTCACATAGTTCTGCCTCTAAGGCGGATAGTATAGTTGAGAGGATGAAAAATGGGGAAGTGGGGGCCCTGGTATCGGATGCGGGGACACCGGGGATTTCGGATCCAGCTTACGCACTAATTACAAGAGCGATTGAGGCCAATATAAAAATTTCCCCGATACCAGGGCCCACCGCCCTCCTGGCATCATTAGTGGTAAGCGGTAAACGAATGAACAATTTTGTATTTCTAGGTTTCCTCCCACTAAAAAAAGGCAGGCAAACTCTTTTAAAAAGCCTAAATGAAGAAGACCGCACAGTAATTTTTTATGAATCTCCACACAGAATTCTAAAAACCCTAAATCAACTTCTGGAATTCCTCGGCGACAAGGATATTGTAATTTGCCGCGAAATGACAAAACTCCACGAAGAGGTGCTTCGTCTAAAAACAAGTGAAGCAATCGAACATTTCGAAAACAAAAAGCCAAAAGGTGAATTCACAGTAATTATCTAAAAAATTCAAACCTTAATTTCCAGTAGATTGAATACCTAGTTTATCTATCCAGCTTAAATCATTGGTTGGTGGATAAGAACTTAAGCGCCCAACAACACCAGCCGCCACAGTTGTTTGAACAGTTACTGAAGTAAAATCACCGGGATAGTCGTCTTCAGCCTCTTTTGAAAGCCCCATAGTCAAAATTATGGTTACAGAGGGGTGGCTTTGCTCATCTTCCTCATTAAACGCTCTATAAGGATCCTCAAGCGGATGAATAATGAATTCCAGCGATTCAATATTACTTTTCATTGGAGAAATTGGCACAAAAGAGGATGTTAAAGGGTCAAAAGCAGATCGATAATCATCCCTTCTAGGCAAACGAATACCATAATCTAAAACTTTAAATTCATCCAAATATTCCCATGCAATAGCATCCGCTACGTCAGATTCATCCTCCGGACAATTAAATTCATCGCTACAGGTAAAAGTATCCACAATACCATTTTGATCAATATCCAGACCATCCATTCGCAATATTCCAATTCCATAATCATCATCAGTTCCTATCTGCTCTTTGGTTTTCTTCCGGGCGATAATAGTTTTCTTAGTGCCCGTACTATCTATTAAAAATAACTCAGTAATTTTTTCCCCGGAACAATAACCATTCCCATGATCACAAAAAGCATTAGCCTTTCCCTTATCACAAGTTGGGCACTCAAAAGGGTTCTGCCCGGTATTCAAATCAGTTGAAAGCGAATAAACAATTTCACAATCCTCAATATCCGCAGGCGCAGGCACAGGATACGAGCACTCAACACCAAGATGCTTAGGGTTAGAGGTGTTGGCAGCCACTAAAGAAAGCCCCGGATCATAAAATCTGCTTGCATAAACACCATGATTCGTACCGTGATACTTGGACTCAATCACATAAGAATTGTAATATTCCTCATAATCCACAGTTCCCGCCTGAATTTCATTAGTGAGCTGCTGCAAAATTATTCTGGCATCTTCATAAAAAACATTTTGGATAGAACTCTTTTTCTCAAGATCAACAATATCTATCATAATAGAAGTGGAAACAACCGCGGTTACAGCAAAAAGACCGATTGCAACAAGCATCTCAACCAAAGTCATTCCTTTTTGTAGATTTTTCCTAGCCATTAAAATAATTATGCAAAGTAATATATCTCACAACACTCCGGATGGTCCCATTTTCATCCCACTGTACTATCACTCTAAAACTCACATAATCATCCCCATTCCCCACGTCCGAAAACTCAATCGATCTGTAATAAGGAGAAATTCCGTTCTTAACTTCTTCATGAGTATAAAAAGAACCATCAAAATACAAGCGATAATTCTCCATAGCTTTTTTATAATTCTCCAGATCCAGTAAATTCTTACCTGATGCCTCCTCAAGTCGCCACTGACTCAACTTGTTAAAGCCAGCCAAGTACCCATCCTTAATTTTAGGATAGTTAGATCCAACATTACACTCAATCATAGGATCAAGCCGCATCCAGCAATCGGCATCATTAGGTTCGCTAAGCCAGTTAGTAGAACGCAAATTCTTAACTGCTTCAACCCCTTCGCTCGCAATATTTTGCGCGGTAAGGTAAGCCCTGGAAATTCTGATTGTTGAATAGGCATTCATCATAATTGCAACCATAACCATAGACGCAGTCATTAAAAGCGTAATGGCTATAAGCGCCTCGGTTAGTACAGTTCCTTTTTTATTTTGATGATTTTTCAGCATTTTTATTATAATAATTCAAAATATTCCTCCGGCAAACCGGAAACCTGAAAAGTAATTAAGAATCGATTAACATAGCGACCACTCGCAGTTTCAAACTGCAGGGCGATATATTTGTATCTCTGATTAGCTTTAGGAAGCAACACATTACCAAGCTTTTCCTCCCTATAAGCATAAAAATTCCCGGATCGAGTTTCATAAAAAAACACTATGGGAAGGTCGATCTCCTTATTAGTAGGATTAGAATCCCATGCCACAATATTATAAAGATCACGATTAATAGAGTATTGTTTTTCGGGAATAAGATAGTCCCTGCCGTCAAATTCAAGCGCAGTATCACCAGTATCAGCAAAAAGATCTATATTATAGGTATTTCCAATATCATCTTCAGAAACACGTATGCCGTAGCGGTCCGGAACCTCCAAAACCCCGTTCACAGGTACGGTGGCATTTGTAATAGCCATAGAACGAGCTGTCCTAAAGGTGGACACAATATTTTTATAATTCCCAAAATATGTAAACGTACCAATTGTATTAAAAAAGGTAGCTAGTGCAATAACGCCCAGAATCCCGATCATGGCAAGCACAATCAAAAGTTCAATCAAAGTAAAACCACGCGCAAATTGCCGATCATTTTTCATAGTTCTCCCCATACACCGATTATAATTTATTTCAGCGAATTTGTAAGGGGAAAATATGTAGGAAAAATATTTCACGCAAAGAATGAAACATGATAATATCTAATCAGTTTCAACCTCTATCACATGAAAAAGGCGAACCCAAAAGGCTTTATAACCATTGTCGCAATTGCGGTTTTTGCGCTGTTAAGCATTTTTGGAATGATAGTGCAGGGCGTTGTGATAGACGCATACCGCACAATCCGTGACACAAACGACTACTATAAAGCGCGCGATCTTTCAGATTCATTAATAGAATATTTGCAGGTTGAGCTTCAATCACATGAAGGCGGCTACAATGACGATTTAATCTGCGATTTTGAGAACGGAGATTTCATAAAAACTAAAGAAAACGAACCTTACGGAACAATTTGTACTACTATAATAGCTCCCTACATCCCTGAAACTGATGAGGTGCACCTGGAATTAGCAGTTGAGGGGCGAATGACCGACAGTGATTTAATTACGGGAGACTGTGGTAATGTGTTTGTCCCACCTTCAACAAGCGGCTGCTACATGGTTCCACGTTCAGGCGAGGGCGATGCCGGCACAGATTGCAATTTGTACGTGCCAACAAACACCAGCGACCAAATCGACGATGCTTGCAACTGGAACAAGCTCCAGTTCGGCGGCTCCAACACCGACCGCGCCGTAATCCCGCTTTTTTACGAGGAGGCCGGCACAGTGGTAAACCCTTTCTACAACGGCACCCCCCAAGACCAATTCGTCGTTCGAATCCGCACCCCGGAATGCCCCGAAAATGCAGACACTAATGATTGCCCCTCAGGTACTGACCGCTATATGCTCGACGAAACCACCAACGAAGTCGTAGTCCAATGGCAGATAAACGGCGTCTGCGATGACGGCTCCGGCGGCGAAATCGACTGCGGCATGGTGCCGTGGGGGAGTATAAATTCGGATGGAAATGAGGTATTAGAGTCTTCATTAATTACAAAAAAGGGAATAAATTCATTAGTAAATAAAAACATTGTGATTAAATTGATTGGGATGAATGCAATTGATACCAACGATTACAGCGATTCAGGGAAAAAAAGTATATATCAGTTGATTGCTGAGATAAAAAAACCTAATTTAACTCTACTTTTAAATAAAGAAATTTACTCTGCTGGAAGCCAAAAAAGTATTCCTTATCTTGAGTATCAGGTTTTAAGTATGCATCCCATAAGTGATGCAGTTAAAAATATCGCAGCAACAATTACGGTAAACGGAAATGTATTTGAGCGGAATTTGTACTTAGACGAAGAAACCGGACTCATCGACTTCGCAATTCAAAACTAGTTGACAAAACCTTAAATAGTGTGTAAAAATGATTTACTTTAAATATGATCATTTAACCTATTTATCATGAGTTCCCGTAAACCAAAAGAAAGTTCAAGGCCGAGAACAAATCTTAATAGTGCCCAAGTTTCAAAAAAAAGTGGCTTAATGAGAGTTGGTAAATACCAAGCAATCACCACACTTGCATTAGCAGGAATACTTAATGCATGCGATTCAGATGATGAAAAAGATAAAGGAGAAAATTTGCAAAAAATTGAGCAAAAGCTTGATTATATTGTTGATGAATCACAATTAGCTTCAGTAGAAGCCGGTACTCCAATTGGTGAAATTGGGGACGGTAGAAATACATACGAAAAAATTAATGTTGAAGGAGTTCAAAGCACAATCTTTAATACAGGTGTATACCAGTTAACGGCGATTGATGAAAATAATCCCACTGTAAGATACGAAATTGCCAATATTAATAATTATCAGGTTGGATACTCAGCATATGACTCTGAATTAGGGATATTATTCTACAATCAAGATGGTGCATTTTATTCTACACCGCTTAGCAGAAATTCAATAACTGGCCAATTGGAGGCAGGAACATCTACTTGGATTTGGGATCCTATGATTGGAGGTTTTGATATAAATATTGGGGAGTATAATGGAGAAAAATGCTTATTTGTATCAGAAATTGCAAGTGTAGAAGTTTATAGGATAATTTCTGCCACTGAATTAGAGTTAGTAACTACATTTCCTTCAATTAAAGATCAATCGCCATTTTTTACATGCGGAGCTCCAGATTCTGCACCAAGTAATTCAGGGGTAATTTACGTTGGGGCAAGATTTAATAGTACTAGTGGAAACTGTGAGGGCAGATTATCGGATTCGCTTGACACGTTATTCTTAGCGAGTAATTCATTTGACAATATTACTGGTTATGCAAGTCAATTTACATTCCAAATAGATGGAACCCTCTCCTACGTAGTTGATAATGAATCTACAACTACTCGCCAAGTATACGAAACCTCCGTCCCAATCTACACACCCGCAGTCTGCGGCGACGGAATCATCGACCCGCCTGAAGTTTGCGATGGTGATCCAAATTGTAACTCAACATGTGATGGATGTGAGCCGGGATTCATCCCAGACAATGGAGACTGTATCGTATACCAAAATTGCGGCAACGGAATAATCGAAGGAACCGAATATTGTGACGACGCGAATTGTAACGGTGATTGTAGTGCTTGTTCAAACGGATATCATTTAGACGTAGATACATGTGTGGAGGACGCACCCGTTGAAGTTTGCGGAAACGGAGTAGTTGAAGGAAGCGAAACATGCGACGATCCAAATTGTGTTGGATGTGCAGGTTGCGCGAGCGGCTATCATTTAGAGACAGATACATGTGTAGAAGACGCACCAGTAGAAGTTTGCGGTAACGGAGTAGTTGAAGGAAGCGAAACATGCGACGATCCAAATTGTGTTGGATGTGCAGGTTGAGTTAGCGGA
>WJKE01000034.1 GCA_014729275.1 Candidatus Peregrinibacteria bacterium
CTATCAAGGCGTTGATCATCTAACACAGAATATTTACTAAACTCATCCAAAGTTGCATCATAATCCTCAAGATTTTTAACCCGCGCTTCATGTTTCGAAATAATTTTATTTAATCTTCGTACATCCGACCCCACAGTTAAACCACTCACTGTCGAAATATTCAATATCGTCGTAAAGAAGTCATCCACAAAATCATCAACAATTTTGCCCTTATTAAAATCCGACAAATAGTTCACTGACTCAATTCGCTCCTTCAAATCAGTAAAATTCTTAGTCACTTCCTTTGCTCTTCTTGGCCCTTCAAAATACTCATGCGACCAAGCCCCCTTTAAAGCTTTCTCTATCGTTAACGGATTAGAATAATCTAATTCATAATTTTTGGCAAACTCTTCCGAAGCTCTTTTCCTTTCCCCTCCCCCCCATTCTTTAAAGAGTTTTTCCTTTTCGCTGTCATATACTTCTGTCAATTCCGTCTCACCAACATTAGGAATTTCTTCACGCTGGGCTTCAAGCTTCTTCAAATTTTTATCTAATTCTTCAAGCATCAATTTTTATTTTTATTTTTCCTAAAATTATACAATATTTTAGAATTAAACACAAGGGTTTAAGCCTTGATTCAAAACAGCAAAAAAAGAATAATTTTAATATATTTAATCCAACTATTATGTCAGGAGAAAAAATACATGCTTCAACCCTTCCAGAAGCCAAAGAAGAGCTTCGATCCATCTACAAAGAAAAAAGCTACAAATTCGAATTAATCAGCAAAGAAGACTACGAATCATTTGAACAAGACGAAAGAGAAGATTCGGACAATCATTTAAACGAAGAAAAGCTGGGTAAAGAAGCTAAAATTATAAACCTGGCATACTACAAATATCTGCCGGAACGAGAAATCGTATATAGAATTACACTAAAACATGAAAATGGTGATACAGAAGAAGACTATTTCAAACTGATCCCCGACAAGCAATAATTTGACTTACAAACCATCCACCAGTATCTTAAAATATATAATAATTAAGAAAACATCATGGCAAGAATCAATCTAAAAACAGTAGTTTGGAAAGAGGACAAGCATTATGTCGCATGGTGTTTAAATACAGGCATTTCCAGCTTTGGCGACACAAAAAAAGAAGCGCTAAAAAGCCTTCAGGAAGCCCTTGAGCTATATTTCGAAGACAACCCTGTTACGAAAATCACAAAAATAGAAAGACCGGATATTGTTCCACTCAGTTTTAAATATGCCTAGACCAATTGCCCTAAAAACTCTTCTTAAAGTTCTTCAATCCAAAGGATTTAAGTTTATTTCGCAAAAAGGAAGTCACGCCAAATATAAAAAAAAAAGGAAAAATAACACGAACAGTAATTATAAAAACAACCAAAAAAGAAGTGCCCCATGGAACTTTTCAGTCTATACTCTTACAATCCGGATTGAAAGAAAGCGATTTTAGAAAATCAAACTAAAGAATCCCCGGCTCAATAACCGGACGGTGAGTTCGAGTTCCGTTTACAATCTTGTTAAACGCGCTTAATCCCTGATCAAAAGTCCTCTCCGTAAACAAATCATTACACACTGTAGCAAGCAATAAATCTAAAATCCTTGCCCAATTTTCCGAATACTTTTCCTTCCAGATTCCTAGTACCTTTCTAACAAAATCACCTCCTCGGGTCTTCATTGCAAGACTGTATTTATCTCTATTATGCATTACGTGGTAGTAAAGTGCATCATTCGAAATCGCCAAAAAATCAAAAACATTCTCAAAAATTGAATCATACTTTGAATCTAAAACATCGAGTATTTCCCTTACTGCCGATGTTCCGCCCTCAATATATTGATCCATAAAAAACTGAACACTATTTGCAACCGTTTTAAAAAGTAGGTTATGCTCAAAAACAAGGTAATCAAAAACTCTGCTCCATGCTTCTTCATTAAGGTTCAAAGCATTTTTAAGCTCGCTTGGACCATTTAAAATATATGCTTCGATAAGCACATTTTCTCTTCCCCTAGCTATTTTTTCAACAATTTCCATCTCAAAGTTTTTAGAATTTAGCAAAAAAGTATAACGAAAAAGAAAATTTTGTCAAGAAGTTCGCCACTCAAAGACCTCGGAACAGCTTTACTCTTGACAAATCAAGCTTTTATAGCTATGATACACGACTATAAACAATTACATTTATGAAGAAATTATTAAGCATTTTTGTCTCTTCCCTGCTACTTATCTCTATATCCGGATGCACCAATAAAGAAGAAGAAATCCTCCCACCAGAAAAAGTAAGCAGATGGATAGAAAAGGAAATTTCAAACGAAAACATTTTTTCTGCGCAGAAAGATGACGTAAAAATAACTATTTCAAAGATAGGCTCAATTATTGCAGGTACAAGCGCAACTGTATCCGCTCAAGTCTCAGGAAAAATTGAAGACATTAAAGTTAAGCAAAACGATGTTGTAGAAAAAAACGACATACTCGCCGTACTAGGAGATTCCCTTTCAACAGACATTAGTGAAATCCAATACGAAAGCGCAGTAAGCGGACTTAATATTGTTAATTCCTCACTTCACTATGCTGAAAAAGCAGCCAAAGAAGCAATTCAAAACGCCGAACTAAGCGTAGAACTTTCATACGAAGCATACCAAAACGCAATAGATTCGAAAAAAAATGCACTTGAACTATATTACCTTCAAGTAGACGACCTTGAAGAAACAATCGAAGACCTGGAAGACACCTACGATGACGCAAAAGACGACTACTACGATGCTAAAGATGCACTAGACAATGCATACGACTCTGCCGATCAAGCTGCAATAGAAGCTGCAATTTTAGCAAAAGAAACCGCAAAAGCCATTAAAGACGGCGCAAAGGAGGCCCTGGAATCCGCAGAAGATAGCCTTGAACAAATGGAAACAACTAACGATGCACAAGTAGACCAACTAAATTTTGCAATCACTTCAGCAAAAACTCAGTACGAAATGGCATTAAACCAGTTAGACAGCGCAAAAATCGGGTATGAACAACAAATTTTATCAATACAGTCTCAACAGAACCAAGCACAAGCAGGTGTTGATCAGGCAGAACTAAGCATTGATTATACAAAAGTAAGATCTCCAATTACCGGAGTCATTACTAGCATATACATGGATGAAGGAAACATAACTTCACCTGGACAACCAATGCTTGTCGTAGAAAATACCGACTCGTTTACGGTTAAAACAAGTATAAACGAAACTGAAAGACCATATATAAAAGAAGGGAACAAGGTAATAATCGAAACACCAAACGGTATTGTTGAAGGAAATATCGACACAATAAGCGAAGCCCTTAATCCTCAAACCAAAAAAATTGATGTTGAAATAATTGTTCCTCACACCAGTAAATTAAAATCCGGTGATCTTATAACAGTATACTTCACCCTAAAAACCGGCAACAAAATTTTCATACCAATAAATTCAATTTTCCTTGATAGCGATAGAACTTACGTAAAAATCATCAATTCGAAAGATTTTATTGAATATCGCACAGTAGAAACAGGTGACTCAATCGAAGAATACATTGAAATTACCGACGGGCTGGAAAAAAATGAAGAAATTCTGAAAATCACAACAACTGAAATTAACGAGGGAGATAAAATTATTCTAATCGACTAAAAATGAATTCGAATACTAATAAAAATCTGGAAGAAGTTAAAAAATCCGCTTGGTCTTTCTTTATTAGAAGAAGGCCAATCGCCTATTTGTTAATTCTTGCAATAGTAATATTTGGAGTTCTCTCCGCATACAGCATGCCAAAAGAGCTACAACCTGAAATTGTGATTCCATTTGGAACCGTATCAACAATACTTCCCGGAGCGAGCCCCAGCGACATAGAATCGTTGGTAACAATCCCCCTCGAAAAACAAATCGCTACAGTAAATGATATTAAATCATTAAGTTCGTCCTCAAATTTTAACTCTTCCTTAATATTTATAGAATTTGAAACTGGTGCAGATCTAGATTCTGCAATTCAGGATGTAAAGGAAGCAGTTGACCAGGCAGTCCCCGACCTCCCCGAAGATGCAAGCGATCCAATGGTTGTAAAGGCCGAAGCAAATTCATTCTCAATCATAAGCTTTACATTTGCATCAGACAAACCTTTAAACGAAGTCACTGATATAGCACAAAAAGCCGCAGATGAACTTGAAACATTAAACGGAGTTTCAAGAGTTGACTTATTTGGGGGACAGGAAAAAATTATCAAAGTTACACTCAACCAAAAACTAGTCGAAGCATACGGACTTGATATAAACACAATTGCCAACCTTATTAAATACGGAAATTCATCCTCACCAATAGGATTAATAGATATCGATAAATTAAACTACTCTGTAAGAATTGATAACCAATATCAAAATATTAACGATATTAAAAAGCTCCCGCTATTCAGCATTGAAAATACCCCAATACTTCTTGAAGATATTGCCAAGGTAGAAGAAACCTACAACGAAAAATCTACAATATCAAGATTCTCGTTTATGGGGTCTGAGCCGCAAGAATCACTTTCAATCTCAGTAAATAAAAAAGACGGAGCAAATATATTAGATGTAGCTGACGAAAGCCGAAAAAAAATTGAAGAACTTAAAGAAGACGGAATAATTCCTTCCGACATTACAGTTGAAGTAAGCAACGACAACTCTGTATTCATCCGAAAAGACCTTGGGGTTCTAACTACAAACGGAATCCAAACAACAATAATAATCACAATAGTGTTATTCCTTGCACTTGGCCTAAAGGAAGGCTTACTTGCCGGACTTGCAATTCCGTTAAGCTTTTTAATCGCCTTTTCAGTAATGAATTTCCTAGGACTAACAATTAATAGCCTCTCATTATTCTCATTAGTAA
>WJKE01000035.1 GCA_014729275.1 Candidatus Peregrinibacteria bacterium
ATATTTAAGTGAGCAAAGTTTTACAAAATATCTGAAAGCCTTAAAAAAACTTATAGAACTGGATGAAAAATATCAAAAAAATAAAAATCCAAAATTACTCGAGAAAATAAAAAAGAAAGAAGAAAAAGCCAAAAAATTCGAAGAAAATTTTGAAAAATACGTAGAACCTGTTTGGGATAAAGCTGTCGAGCGCTACCGCGAACTGGAAATGCACCGTGGCAGGACCGGAATTGATCTTTTATACGCAAAAAACCTTAAAAGCAAAGATGGCAAACAAATTAAAATCGAAAAAATCGAATTCTATGAGAATTACGCATCAAAAAACTATCATTCAAGCGGGAATTTGATTGTTGTATATACCGAAGAAGGCGAACACGCTCGCGCAAACATACGAGATTTCAGTAAGCTTCTTGAGCAATGGGAAGCATATGAGGATTTTCAAAATTTGGAAGAGCTTAATAATAGTTTAAGAGACGTTTTGGGCATTGAGAATCTATATGAAGGCATGGAGTTTGAGGCTGAAGTTTTAAAAGAAGATAGTAAAGAAATCGAATTTACAACAATAAATATTCGTATAGAAAAAATTGAAAATGAAAAAATAACAATCAATAAGGCTGTAAAAGTGGATAAAGAGGCTAAAAAGGAATTCAATTTGGGACAATTTGGAAAAATGATTTTTAAAAGAGGATTTAAAAAGAAAAAAATGGTGGGTCCACTTGCTCCAAAAGTTCATTCAAAAAACTGGCAATCAGACGGTGAAAGGCCCGAAAGTCTCTATTCGGTTCCCGCAGAGCAAAACACGCATCCACCGATGGGAGTGGGATACAGAGGGCCAAACACTCCGGGAGTTTTGCAAACACTTCAGCAGCAGGTTCCTGCTCAACCCGGCCAGGGAGATCAAGACGGAAACGGACCAAATACACAGCAACCGGTAGATAGCGAAGTGGATAGCGAACAAGAGAATAGAACAAATTTGGCTGAAAAATATCAAACTCCGGTATCAAAAGAAGCTTTACCTTTTGAAAAGGTAACAAAATACGGCGATATGCAAATTCCCACGGAAGGATACTTTACCCAACTTAGGGCCGCAACCGAATGGCTGAGTTTGGAACGTATTATAGATGCCGGCAAAGTAATGATTGAATACTGGAAAAGGTTTTGGGAAAGAAGAGGCAGGGGAAGCTTATCAAAAATATTTATGAAATTACCGTTTTTTGGTAATGAATGGGCAAGAGTTGCGCAACAAGTTGAGTCTGAAGAGGTAAGTCAGTTTCAAACAGCTCTCGAAAACGAGGAACCTTATACTATAAGAAATATATTAGGAAGCAGTAACAATCAGGATCAAATAAAAGCATCAATTTCAGTATTATGCGATAAAGGCGAAATGCTTTGGTATAATGTGGATTTTTGGGAAAATTTAAATAGATTTATCACAGATAACAGCAAAAAAATACCAATACCGGTTGATAGAGACCCTATGAGAATGGTGAGCGAAGGGAAGAAAAAAACCGGGTTTGATTATTTACCTGATGCCATTGATTCAATATGGGGAAATGGAAGTTTTGCCTCATGGGAATCACAAAATAAATCATCTTATAATTCAAAAATGGAGGCTTACAACGAAAAAGGGAACGAGCTTGAGAAAACAGACGGGGCACATCAGGAGCATTTGTCTAACCTTTTAGCAAGGCACAAAGCCGGGGGGTATGTAAACCCTCATGAATACGAGGGAATAATTTCCCATGCTATTAAGGCGGGAAAAGCAACTTTTGAGGATAAAATTTATTATCTGGTACAAGGATTGGGGTGTAAAAATATGTATGGAAGAACAATATTGCCATTTGATCGACTGGCAAACTTCCAGGCAAACCATTTAGGGAATTTTCCCGCAGTTGAATATTTTACATTCCCGGTACGAAGACCCGATCAGGAAATAGGAGCAACCAGCCGTTTTAAAAAAGATGATTTCATAGAATGGGCCAAAAAATTTGATGGAGATAACCCAAAGAACACAGTGCCAAATCAAAATGTAACAGATTTTATATGGAATCATATCATCCCAAGTGATGTTACTGAAAGGAGAACCAACAGGGTTCTAAAGAATCCTGAAAATATTGACCATGACGACATGCCGTACTATTTACCGCTATTGGACGTGGAAGCATTAAAGAACGCTTTAAAACCTCAGGCCGGTTCAAAAAAAGGTATGAGCTTGGACGGCGCGGCAGCATCCTATGTGGGGTATAATCAATATTTAAAAAGATTGGGAATGCTTGAAGAGGATCAATCTAAAAAAATAATATCCACTTTAAAAGGTTTTGTAAATTTTAACGCAATTGTAAGCAACAGGGTTGAAAGGGAAAAAGACTATTTGAGATTAAGTCCGGATAATATTAGAAGTTATCCTATTCTGGGCTTTAACAACCCGCCTCAAACCTATCAATCTGAATTAGTACAGATAATTGAGGAAATACTTGATGCCTATCCTGATATTTTACCTGAGAATGAATACAATCTTATTAATCAATATTTGTTTAAGGAGATCGAAACCAAGGGTAAAGCTCGAACCGACGAGGAAAAGGAAGAATTATCCAATGTTGAACAAGCTACAGTCCTTTTCGGAGAATTTCTTGATAAAGCCCAGCAGAGTGATAATGGAAGAAAGATCCAGGCAATTGTTCAAAACAATGTAACAGCAGGAAGACTGCGTGGTATGAACCCTGATGAATAGGCTAATCCTCCTTCTTCATCCTTTCCAAAAATGATGTGAGTTTGATTACCTTTTGCTCTTTTGTGCTGTAGTCGCGGACTGCTACGGATTTGTCTTTAACTTCTTTTTCACCGATAACGAGCATGTACGGGATTTTTTGCATTTCCGCATTCCGGATTTTTTTGCCCAAAGTTTCACTGCTATCATCAAGTTCAACCCGGACATCAAGTTTTTTAAGTTTATCCAATATGTCCTCAGCATAATCGTTAAATTTGTCGGAAACAGGTAGAAGTCGAACCTGCACAGGCGCGAGCCAAAAAGGGAAGGCACCTGCATAATGCTCGGTTAAAACTCCAAAAAACCTTTCAAGAGATCCAAGAAGCGCACGGTGGACCATGTAAGGTCGGTGTTCTTTGCCATCTTCTCCTACATAATTCATATTAAATCGCTCCGGTAAATTAAAATCAAACTGAATTGTAGTCATTTGCCACTCTCGGCCAAGTGCATCCTTAATTTTTAGGTCGATTTTTGGTCCGTAAAAAGCTCCGCCACCTTCATCCACTTCATAGTCCAGGCCTTCTGCTTTAATGGCTTTTTCTAACGATTTTGTGGCTTGATTCCATTGCGCGACCTCACCAACTGATTTCTCGGGTTTAGTTGAGAGGTAAGCCTTAATTTGGTCAAAGCCGAATACCTTCCACATATTTAAAGAAAATCTTAAAACTTCAAGAATTTCATCCTCAACCTGATCAGGGGTACAGATTATATGAGCGTCATCCTGAGTAAATCCGCGAACTCGAAGAAGTCCATGCAATACTCCGCTCTTTTCATAGCGGTAAACAGTACCAAGTTCTGCCCATCTGAAAGGGAGTTCACGATAAGAGCGGATTCGGTGATTGTACATCATAATATGAAAAGGACAGTTCATTGGCTTTACATAGTATTCTTCTTCATCAATTTTCATGGGGGAGTACATGTTTTCGTCGTAAAAACCAAGATGGCCGGAAGTTTCCCAAAGCCAGGATTTACCTACGTGGGGAGAATAAACTATCTCATAACCGTTTTTAAAGTGCTCCTTTTTCCAAAAATCTTCAATAATGCTTCGGATACGGCCACCTTTTGGATGCCAGTAAATCAAGCCGGCTCCCGCATCTTCATAAGTATTGAATAGATCAAGCTCTTCGCCAAGTTTACGATGATCGCGCTTTTTGGCTTCTTCAAGCATTTTTAAATGATCGTTAAGTTCCTCCCGGGATGCAAAACAAAGGCCGTAAATGCGTTGGAGCATGGGCCGGTCAGAATCTCCGCGCCAGTATGCTCCGGC
>WJKE01000036.1 GCA_014729275.1 Candidatus Peregrinibacteria bacterium
ATATGAAGTAAAGAAGCTAAAATTAAAGCGTCATGACTGTCAATATTCTTTTTACTTTTGAAGTAGAGTCTGGCAGTTAAAATTTCTCTGAATGTTTGATCTTCATAGTACTCTTTTATGTCTTTGTTATACCCAAAGACTATTTTTGAAGCTTCGCTTTTAGAAACTAAATTGCTTTTAATGAATTTCTGAAGTTCTTTTATTTTTTTTCTTATTTTTACTGGATTTTGCTTTGTTACCTTCGCTAGTGAATTTGTGTAAGCTAAGAAGCTGAGGTCATTTGCAATTCCTTTGCGACCTTGCAAGCAGGCTTCAAAAGAAATTGTTCCGACACCGCTTAATGGATCTAAAACTGTCATTCCAGGAGAAGTAAAAAGTTTCACCAAGAAATGCGCTATAGATGGCTTCAACTTTCCCTGATATGAGCACAATGAATGAAGTGCATTTCCCCAGTTCCTTTTTGAGTAAGGAAGCTTTTTATACTCTAATTCTCTAAACTTGTAATAATTCTTTTTAAGAAGATCGCCTGCTGAATTTCCAGAGACAGGGAAAAATTTCTTAGGTTTTTCTTTTTTGAAAATTAGAACAGCTTGCTTTAATGGAGTTCCATTTTTTGAGAACCTTTCTCTTACAAATTTATTTTCCAATAGCCTAAGACCATAGTTATCAGCAGATTTTATCAAGAACTCATCTGTAGGGATATGGATACCATTGAATTGTGAATCGCCAATATCCAAATAAAAATAGGCATCTTCTTTTAACTTGCCGGATACATTTTCAAAAACAATATCTAAGTCGCTAAAATAAGATTCCACCATTTTAGGAATTCTATTATCGTATGCATTTTTTGAAAGCTGCTTAACTAAAGGCTGCAGGAATGGCAATTTTCTCGGTGCTGGTAGATTTTTTGTGACATTATTGATCCCTGCAGTTACTGCTTCTAGTCTGAAGCGTTGCAACTCTTTGGTACTCTTTATAAAATCTAAAATAAGTAATTCCAGCTTAGTATTCCTGAAATAGTTTGTGCCATTGGCATACGGCGGAGAAGTAATGACTAGATCAAACTGAGTGTCACTATTGGGGAAAACTTTTGAATTTTCCGAAAAAAGATTAGTTCTTTCTAGATCAAAGTTATCATTCTTTAAGTCCTCTAAATCATTCACCATATCAATAATCTTTTTCTTAAACGTTTCAAAAACTTGTTTATCTTCCAAGCAGCTCTCATCTTCCCTTCTATACCTTAAATCAGAACGTCGGATCATTTTAGACGAGGAGACCGCGATTGCAGCCAAAGCAAATAAAGCAAAATCTCTGAGTAAGAAGCTATCTTGGAAAAATTGCTTAATAGTCTTCTTGATTTTCATGAGGACTCTCAGATTTTTTTCATCAAAGAATTTTGATAGCTCCTCAAAATCATTTACTCGGATTTTGCCTAAAGTGTTTTCCAGATGAGCCAAAAAGTATTCAATTTGTATTTTGTTTTCTTCCCAATTTTTCAACAGATCAATAACTTTATTAACCTTAAAATCTATCAGAAATCTCATCAAAGGGTTAATCTCTGAATAAAACGAAGCTATAGAGTTATGGCTTGCTACAATTTGAGTTGTTCCACTTCCGCTAAATGGGTCGAAAATTGCCTTAGGCTGATAAGGTAACTTATCTAAAATATCCTGAACAAAAGAACAAGAATAACCTTCAACATACGGATACCATCTATGTATTTTTTGTGTTCTATTACCTGCAAAAGTGACAGACTTTCTTGAAAATCTATTTAAAGGGATGTGCTTGTTGAAAATTTTACTAATATCAAATTCAGAACCATACTCTTTCTCAATATCGCAAAGTGAGTTTTCAATTAGTGAAAGGCAGTATTTATTCAATGATCTGTCATTTTTTTCTGCCTTTGAAGATAGCTTTGATAACGAGTGTTCACCAAGTAGAATCCTTAGTTCATTACTGCTAAGCAATTCAATGATATCGAGCAATCTCTGATGTTTATCCCTGTTGAAAGCCAATCTCAAGATTTCCGTCTTCCCTGTCCCGCTGTATTCTTTTGGAAATGACACTGTTTTAAAGACTTGGCTCATTTTTTGATTGATTATTTTTTTACACTTTAACTATATTTGATTTTCTTTGCTATAGTATAGTAACGAATTTCGGTTTTCTAATTTGGAAGTTATTATATAATTGTATTATGAAAAATAAAAACCTCGGGGCTAAATATGGCTTTTTAAAAGTCTTAGTTCAAAGTTAAAAGGTTTTCAAAATCAAGTAATTCTTTTTTTGTTTGCTCGATAATGTTCCGGAAACATGTTTGGCAATAACATTTTTTGTTTGTGAACCCCCCGCCTGTCTTTGGTATTTCGAAGCAAAAATCTCCTTTATTAAGGGTTGAGTTGCACCGAGAACAATTACGTGCACGCCCGGCTTTTATCTGTTTGGGCTTGCCGTTAGAACCGGAGATCAAGGATGGCGTTTTGCCGCGTGGTTTATTCATTTAGCATTTTTTTATAGGTTCTAGTAAGCGAATTGACTATTGTATCAATACTCTCTATCGCTTGCTTAAAATCATCGGTTGTCCATTCATTTCTGGCGGCTGGATTTTTTTTCTTAATTTCTTGATTGATTAATGTTATACAAGCTACAAAGTCATTAGCTGCATGAACACCTGTGTTTACTATCTTTCTGTGACTTCGCTTAAGTTCGAGTCTGTTCAATAGGATGTTTGCTGATCTATTTACTTTTTCGTTAAGTCTTTTTTTCAATTCTACCCATTCTTTTTGAGGCAAAATTTGAAATGGCTCAGCAGCTTTTGATGTTTTTTTATCTCCAACTTTTTGTTTTAAAACAATACTTCTTGCTGATGAAGAATCCAACCCTAAGAGCTCCATTTTTTGCTCAAGATCTCTTATTAAATCCTCCTCATCTGCAGTGATAAAATCCTCTTCGATTAAAGATTCTACAATTTCATGGCTCGCGACAGTTGGATCAGAAATTCGCATCCTGGTTTTTCCCGATTTTACATCACGAGGCGGTTCAGGGTCTTTCCCGCCAATAACATCCTCCCAGAATTGCTGATCGTCTTTCTCAAAAAGTTTAAATTCTTCCAGCCTTTTATCTAAATTCATGCCAGCATGTGTAACTATGTGCCCATAATTATCGGGATGCGTAGGATCATTTTGAACGACCACCCTTAGAATGCGACCAACAAATTGAATGTAAGGCGCTAATGTTCTGAAAG
Organism: Candidatus Peregrinibacteria bacterium; assembly: GCA_014729275.1. Lineage (GTDB taxonomy): Bacteria > Patescibacteriota > Gracilibacteria > UBA1369 > LOWO2-01-FULL-3 > WJKE01. The sequence goes on from WJKE01000036.1 coordinate 3,242, forward strand.
GTCTGAAGATGGCGGCCACGCTTAATTTAGGATGGTCAAATCCCTCTCCAAGCATTTGAACTTGCACTATACAGTCTAATTCGCCACTTTTTAGGCGGCGCATTACATTGTCTTTTTTATCTTCATCCATTTCGCTATAAATGACATCGGCTTTGTAACCCCTCGCTTCATACAGGGAGCGGATGTTTTTAGCATGATCTACCTGACAAGCAACAGCAATTAGCTGGTGATGGGTTCCTGTTTGCCGTAATTCTTCGAGTTTTTCTAGGCTATTATCTACAATACTTTGATTGCAAATTTCAGATAGTGCGATTCCCTTGCTAAACCAATCTTTTTCTTTCATTTTCAAAACCTCATCAAGATTGTAAGTCTTGGTTTCTCCTTTTGCAGTGAAAGTTAATTCAGACGGTGCGACATACCATGCCTTTACATGTTTAATATATCCGCTGAGCGTAGCTCTTTTAAATGGGTATCGGTAGATTAAGTCTCCATCAATTTCTTGCTTATCGCTTCGAAATGGCGTTGCAGTCATATTGACTACTTTTGCATGAGGG
>WJKE01000037.1 GCA_014729275.1 Candidatus Peregrinibacteria bacterium
AGTATGTTCTCGTACTCCTTAAGAATATTTAGCCATTTCTTTGTGATCATTTTTGAGATAGATTTAGTCATGGTGACAGGGTTAGATTTTATACATTTATATTCTAATCCTGTTACCTAAACCTTGTCTAAACACATGCGCAGAAAAATCCTTAAGATAGCTTCTTCTCCATTAATACATACGGGAATGAAATTTTGCCTCGGCCGGCGGCATCTTCCTTTACCTTTTTGTATCCCATTTTTTCGTAGAATTTTTCCGGGCCGTAATAAGATTTTGTGATTACCTTATCCAGCCCCTGTGCCCTGGCTTCATCTTCAAGAGCATTCAATAAAGACTTACCACAGCCCTTACAATGAAACTTGGGATCAATATATAATCCACGAATTTCGCTATCCATAAGCATCCCAACTCCCCTAATTTGCCCCTTGTCCTCAAATACCAAAGCAAAATACCTGGGATACTCCTTCTCTATATATTCAGGCGTATACTTACTTACCAAAAACTCCACCTGATCCGAATTAAATTCAGGCATGATTCTTTGACAAGCATTCATTATCCTTGAGCACTCTTTGGCGTCTGATTTGTGAAACTTTCTAATCATAATACGTTTGACAACTTCACCCTTTAATAGTATTGTATCATCTTTAATAAAATAAATCCACACTATGAATAATCCTAAACCGACTTCTCTAGATACAATGAAAGGCCATGGAAAATGCCATGATGGTCAACTATGCTCGTACCACGAGGGAAAAGTTAATAACTCTGTTTGCCCATCTCCGGAGGTTTATGGTGTAAACCACTTGGAACAAATTTCAATAATGCTGAATGAGCAGGATACAGAAGATATTTCAGTCGAGGAGTTAATGGAGGATTCGCTTAAACTTGTAGATGAATACTGGAAAAACAACAAGCATGATTTAAAAACTAACGATATCGCTAACCATAGAGCTGAATACAATGAAGCCCAGAAAGACGGCCGATATCTTGCAGGGGGATGGATGGCTTCGCCCCAACAATTCTCGCAACTGTTTACAGCTATGTGGGTGCTGAACGCAAAAGGCCAACTTGACTCTAATTCGGAAGTTTTGAGACTGGGAACAGCTTCCGGTGCTCATAGCCAGCAGCTTAATGGCGTTTTTCCTATAATTGATCCAAATCTTAATCCCGCGCTTAGCATAATGGATATGTGTGATGCTCCTTTAAAAGATTCTGAACATGTTACCGATAAACTTATATGTGGAGATATTGTTTCCGGTATGCGTGAGGCGGTTAACGAAGCGTCGATGGATATTGTTACCGGACACGTTATAACCAGTTTTATCCCGGCAAAAGGGTCTGAGGAAGCCAGGGATCACGAAAAATCTTTGGCTGCAAAGCTTAAACTTTTTAGTAATGCCCGGCACGTACTAAAATTAGGAGGATGCATGTGTATGTGTATAGGTACATCCCCTAATGATCCAAGGAGATTCAATAATAAAGACGAAATTGTTAAAGTTATTGAAGATGCAGGTTTTAGAGATATTACTATTGTAGAAACTACTGATCCTTTAGATTTTAGTGATGGCAATTATGATCCGGGAAATTTTGTGGTAGTGGCGTTTAAATAGAATCTTCTGCGCTGAATTGCTTTTATACGAACAAAACTTCTGATAAGAACTCCGCAATATATAACCCGGGGATTTTTTTTGGTAATATCCCTGCTTAAACAACTGTTTAAAATACTGTCAATTTAAAAGGATTTTTTTGCGTGCAAAAAACTTAAGTTTTTGGCTTACATTTGCTATATTTTTAAATTGGAAGGTTAGTTTTTCCCTCACCAACTATGCAATTAAAAAATGGCTTTATACAGCGAAGAATCGTCACTCCTTTTATACTTTTTGTATTGTTGTTTACCCAGATCCTCCCTTTTCCGGTTGCTCATGCCTTAAGTTTTAATTTTTCTGAAACTGCAAGTGCCCAGAGCCGGGACTTAAATGAAGTTTATGATTTGGTCACGCTAGTTGTGGATACTGATCTTGAAAGTGATTCTACTAACTATGCCGGGTTTAGAGCACTTTATCCTTCCCTAAATGCTGATACATTAAGCGATAGAGTTATTAGATATGCGGAGGATATTAGCGAAAATTATGATTACACTGATACAAAAATTCTTTTTTATAATAGCAATACCGATACACCGCAGGACCTTGCAAGTGCGCTTGAAAACTTGTACTTAAATGGTGAGGGCAGCAGAAACAATCGTTTAAGCGGCGTTGTTTTGATTGGCGATATACCTCTTCCAGTAGTAAACAAAAACGGAAACACCTTTGTAAGCCTTTTTCCTTATACTGATTTTAGGGATAAAGCATATATTTATAATTCTGAAACAATCAGTTTTGAGCAAAATCCTTCAAATGTCCTTCCCCTGCCTGAAATTTGGCATGGGATTATGCGTGCGCCCTCAAATACAACTGAGGGCAGGAATGAACTTGCTGAATTTTTTGATAAAAATCATCTCTACTATCAGGGTGAAGAAGAATTTACGGAAAGCGATAAGCGAATTTTCTTTGGCGACCTAAAAACCGAAGAGGAATCTATGAACAGCGACATCTACTCTCGTTACCTGGATTATCTTAATGCTGCGGAGGACTTAGCTTATTTCCGATACAATAAATATTGGGCTAAGCAACTTAATGCAGACACAGTGAGTGATTTGGATATTGATCCACCAACTCCAGAAGGGGCGAGCGTGCTTGAGTCTATTCAGTCTGATGATTTTTTGGGAAATGTGCCTGACATCTACACAAAGCAAATGATTGATAATGCGCTTCTTCCCTATTATTCGGTATTTACAAAATATCTTTCAAACCTAAATGACTGGACCGAAAATACGGGGCGATACTCTTTAAGCGAGGCTGATAATGTGCCGGCACTGATTTCGATGAAAGATGAATACGCCCGTTACTATCTAAAAGAAGTTAATAATGCAATTGAGGCTGCTACTAATGATATTGTTGATCGAATTCAGCAACCGCTTCCAATACTTGAGTACTCTGAATTGAGCGGTTCTTTTGGGAATGGAACTCAGTTTAATAAAAGTGTTTCACTTGATAGCACTCTTCCTTTTGTGCCTTCGACCCTGGGCGCGACAGTTAATAAAATTCTTTTTAGATTCAATTATTATAATGAGGTTAGCGATAAGCTATATATAAAAGGCGTGGACGCGGATATTTTGGAGAGCCCAAAGCAATGCAGTACTTATTTGGGTTCAACTAAAGACGAATATTTTGATGCGGATGGCAATTATAATCCCCTGGCTATAAGTCAGGGACTTTATTCGGTTTTGACAAATTCTGTTCGGCAGAATGATTCGTCTACAGCTATTCCGGTTCATACTGTTGGAGTGAATACCCGCCTGATTTCTGCGACTGAGGCGCAGGCTTTGGCTGGCGTTAATGAGTCCGGGGCTTTGGTTGAAGCTAATAATGAATATGGAATACCGGCTTTTTATCCTAACCCAATAAGTACGGCTTCGAATAAATATAATAATGTGATGGCGGACCGATTGCAGGAGGGCGATTTAATAGTTTCCGTTAATGGAAACGAAATTGGTGCTCTTCTCAGCTTTGATCAGGCAATTGAAAAAGCTTATAAGGATGCGGTTACTCTGCTCTCGGCTGCGGATGATAAAGATAGCGACACCATGAATTCCTTCCCTTATGAATATATTCATTATGCGCCAAAAGGGCTTATGGGAGGTAAGCCAAAAGTTATTGCGGGTAATGTGGGAATTGAGTTTTATAGAAATGGTGTTAAGCAGGAAACCAATTTTGAATTTAGTGTGAATCGGGATGGACTTACTACCGATCAGGATCCGCAAGGGTCTCCTGAAATTTATATTTTGTTCTCGAGGGTGGGCTTTCCGGCTACTTTCAATTTTAATAATTATGATTTTGATAGAGATACGGAAGGAGCTATGTTTACGCTTTATGACACTCGTGAAAATCGTGATGATGTAGATAACTTTAACGGCTATAACCGCGATGGCTACGATAATTCTGCGGGTTGTACTGTAACAAACACTCAATCTGAGGAAGATAGATGTTTTGAAATGCTTGCCAGTATGCCGGTTCTTGATCCTGCCGGGAGTATGGCGCCGGTAACTTCTACAGATGGTTCTGTGGATTTTGATTTTCCGGAAGGCTACGCGTTTGAAGATATTGATGAAGTTTATTTTGATTCATGCTACGCAGGCCTTCCATCACTTGATGCTGATAGCAACCAATATTCAAATTATCTTTATAGTCTTGATCCTTCCACTCTTGCCCCTTTCTTCCCTGTTTATAATGAAGATATTTATGCACAAAAGTTAAAGGATATTGGAATCTTCATAGCAGATGCGGATAAGGCTACTCACACGGATGAAGCTTCTAATATAGATATGAGTATTGATGCGTCTCAAATAATTTTGAATGATATTGGACCAGCTGTAAGCTTAAAAGAGTTTTCTGATAGATATGGTCTTTTTGATGGAATTGATAATGATGGTGATGGCATTGTTGAGAATGATCTTGATGAAGCGAATCCCATATACGGAATACCTTCCTCAAATATTCCACAAATTGGGCGCAAACTTTTATCTTACGAATATAAATTTATCCTTCCAAAAGAACTTAAGGGCTACTCAAACGGCGATTTTAGCGAAACTTACAATTATGATTTTGATTTGATTCTGGATGTTAAACCAATCCCTTATAAGGATACGGAAATTTCGAGTAAGATTCTTCATAATGAGCCAACAAATCATACTATTACTCAGCAGATTTTATCTATGTCTGCCTTTAGCTTGCCGATTGATAATCCGCGCTATGTTGCTTTTCAAACTGAGCCGGCGAACCCTAATCGTCCCGGAGAAATTGAAAAAATCATCTACCCAAATACATTTGATTCACCTGGGTTTGCGCAATTAGAGGCTGACCTTTATTCCCTAGCGAATCGCATTGCGGTTATGCCGGGGGCTTACAAAATATTTGGCGAGAATGCGAATAAAACCGATTACTCTTTAACAGAAATTAGCGAAGAGATTGCGTCTGAGTATCTGCTGCCTGTGGTTCGGGGGCAGGCTGATATGAAAGCTGCGAATGGAAGTTTGAAAACTGCGACTACTGAGAAAATTATTGATGCTATAAGTTGGAATAGCTCTAATATAGATGAAAAACACGAGTATGTGCTGAAACATTTTTTGAATTCTGAGGAAGACGCTTTTATCAATGAATCAAATGGGTACGAAGCTGCGTATCTTGTGTTTAACGGCAATGATGATTATTTTGATCTGAATTTTAATAAAGATATTCCGGAGGAAAGCGGAAATGCGTTTGATCCTTTAACTATTGTGAGTGAGGAAGCTGTCGATGGTGAAGCTGTCGATGGTGATGCTGTCGATGGTGATGAGCCTGATTCACAAGAGGACAGCGGTGTGTCGTATGTGGGCTCGCAAGAGTATGAATTTGTTTGGTTGGACCAGTTTATGGCGGAGGCGGGTGAATTTGTGGATGGATTTACGACCATTCCCGAGTTTGAGAATTCTTGTGGATATGTTGATTTACAGTCTGGAGATAATGCTGCTATTGAAACTCCGGATGAGGTTTTGCTTAATCAGACTGTGGGAAGTTTAAGTTTGTCCGCGGATAAGACTTTTGTTTCTACAGGTGGAAGTGAAATTTTAGTAAGGGTTGAATCGTTTGATGAGAACCAGTCGCCTATTGCTGATTCTGGGGGCGAGCTTATTGAGCTAAAGATTGACTCCGGGGCTGACACCCTTCAATTTATTGATAGTTCGTCTAAGGCTTTAATAGATGGCACTACTACTTTTGAATTAATTTCTACTGAAAATAGTGGCGAGGCTACTTTGTATGCTGAAAATTTGGAAGGTGTGAAGAGTAATTCAATAACTATAAGCACTTCGGATAATTTTGGGCAGATTAGAACTTTTTCTTATTATGTTGCTGATGATTTTACAGAAGAATTTGAGGAGATAAATGAGATTTTTGGTTTTGATGAAGATGAGGCGGAAGATGTTTCTTCTGAGGAAAGCGGTGCTGAAGCGGATGACATGACTGATGAGGAAATAATTGAGGAAGTTTTCGATACAGCTGTGGATGAAGGGCTTTTTGATGAAGGAGATGAGGGTGAAGGTGCTGGGCTCGGTGACGCTGGTGAGGGTGAAGGTGAGGGCGAGGATGATAGTGCAAAAGATATTACTGAACTTATACTAATACAAGATTTGAGCGATGTTGATGAGGTTACTGTGGATATTTTGGATGATCTATTATTGTATGGAGTGAACGGCTACAGAGTTTTGACTGATGAGGAACTTGATCTGGCACTTAACTCCGGCTTGGCTTTTTCAGTTGAAACCGGTGTGGAAGCAAGTGATTCAGGAGATGCCGAAGACCGCGTTAATCAGAATATTTACACTTATGATGGCGCAGGTAATGTAGTTCTTCTTACTTCAAGAAGAGTAAGCGAGGAGGAACTTATTGAAATTGAAGAGGAAACAAAAGAGAAAATCCTGAGGGATAAGGAAGAAGAGTTAGAGGAAATTATTGAAAGTGAAGATGAGCAAGGTGCTGAGGATGCCGAGGAGGCTGAGGATGGTGCGTCGACAGATGATGCTAGCTCCAGCTGGCAGGATTACTATCTTAATAAAGAATATTACAATAAATATCTGGAATCTTCTGACATGATGAGCAATGGCAACCGAATGTATGCCGAGATTATGTCTGACAGAATGCTTGCGCTTATCCCTGATAGCGAAAATCCTTTTATTGATGCGGAGACTAATCCCGATAGTATTTATGTAATCGAGGAAACTGATGAAATTATTGCTGATGGAGAATCTTTAATGAAAATTAGTCTTCAGCTTTTTGATGAAAATGGGAATCCTGATCAAAGGGATGGGCTTCAGGTTAGGTTTTCGGTATCTGATCCAAGCAAGGCTCAATATGTGATTTTTGAGAATGGGAATATTGCCGAAACTCAAGATGGAGAAGCTGTTGTGTATATAAGAGCCGGCACTAAGGCAACAAATGTAACTATAAATGCAGAGGTTATTGGAGGCGGGTATCCAATAATTTCTCAAGAAATATATTTAATGCCCGGTGAACCAGCTGAAATTGAAATTGAGGCGGATTCCACTGTGCTTGTTGCTAATAACCAGTCGAAAACCACTCTATCTTTCACAATGAAGGATCAGTACGGCAATATTGCAGAGAATTCTTTTAATCAATTGGCAATCTTTTTGGATGAAGGTGTTCACGCATCTCCATCTGCGGACATTAATACTTCCCTGCTGGGCACTCAGATAGGAACTTTTAATGGTAAGGCGGATCTGGAAATTTTTGCTGAGGATAAGGAGGCTTCGATAAATATTTTTGCAGTAGTGCTTGATTATGAGCTTGAAAGAAAAATGAATGAAGTGGGGAGCGATACTCATCTGATTGATTTTACAGAATTTACAAGGAGTTCGATTAAAATAGATATTATTGATGAAGAGGATTTAACACTCAAACTTACTAATCTTGATGGACGAATTAGGTCTGAGCTTCTTTATAAAGGTGCGCGTTTAACTAATTATAGCGGACCAATTGAATTTATTAGTGAGGATGATAATTTGCTGCGTTTCATTGATAGCCAGGGACGGCAGGTTAAGAGCCTTGAGAAAAATATGAATGAGGGATATTTGTCTGAATCTAATGCGCGTACTGCGCCTGTTAATCGGGCTGGTGAGGCAAGAGTAACTGTACGAGTTCCCGGATTTATTAATGAAATGATTTTTATAAATATACCTCCGGGTGAAGCCAGCCAAATTGAGCTTAGTGCCAGCGATTCAATTATTTATAGCGATTCTGAAGTTAGTATTGAAGCTGTTTTAAAAGATGAGTTTGGCAATACTGTGAGCACTGACGACTCTTCAATAATATTGTTTGATCCAAGCAGCGCCACTGAGGATCTGGTGGAATTTACAAGCGCGCAATCTGTGAAAGTGAATGATGGAAAATCTGTTATTGCTCTTAAAGGCACAGGCTTAAGCGGCAAATTAAATTTAACTGCCAGCTCCGATAATATTCCTGATGCTACGATTTCTTTGGATATTAAAAAGCGAATGAATTCTGAGGATGTTGAGGAAATTTCTCCGAGTGCGCTTTATGTATCGCTTCTTGGAGGGGCGTTTGGAAATACTCTAATAGAAAATAATCTGGCTCAGAGCTTTTTAAATAATGGCAAAGCACAGGCGGTTTCGTCTTTTAGTGCTTATGACACCGGTTCAAAAATTCTAATGAACATGGATGGGCATGGGGTAATAAATTACCTGGCTGATGAACTTAGTATTGAAGTAAGCAGTTTTGGAGATTTCCCAATGTTGAATATAAAAAATGGCAATACCGGGGATAATGTTGCAGACATAGTTATCTCTTTGGATTATGGAAATCTTACTTTGCTGGAAGATGATGATGAAATTGAGGATGGTGGAATATATGTGAAAAAAGTTTCGGATACAGATTCTTCAATTAGTGCAAGAAAGCAGGGCGATGAAATTATTTTTGAGAAGAATGAAGAAAACTTATTTGTTGTTTCGGATAAGGGCTTAATTACTTTGAATGATTCGAGTTTGGAGCTTGATGTTATTAGAGAGGACGATAACATATTTTATAACGACTTTTCTCTTGTTGTTCGGGATAGAGGTGAAATTCTTGCATTGATTACTTTTAAAGCTGAAGAGAGTGACCTTGGGGTGGATAATGGTTTTATTGTTGTGAATGAGTCCGGCAATTATGACATAGTGCCATCTTTGAGTAGGACTTCGAGTAATGAAGCTTTTGGTTTTAAGATTTTGGATAATGAAAATGATATTGAGGAAATCCACTCCCCTTCAATTGATTATCAATCTGGTTACGGTTTTGAGGGTAATAATAAGCATATGTTGTTTTTTGCAGCTGGAAATTCAGTTGGAGAATCTAATAAGCCGTATGCTTCCGAAGCAATGGTGATTTTTGGTGATCCAATGGTAAGGCTTGAAGTTGAGGGAATTGTGGGGCTTGTTAGCGGTCTAAGTGGGTTTACCAAGGATGTTGGAAAGCCTATTTTCTTTGGACCTGAGCCAATTGATTACATGGTTAAACTGGATTTTAATAATGATGGTGGTGAGGATTTACTTCTTATTTATGAAGATGGTCTTGTTCGCCTGCTTGAAAATGAGCTTGGTAATTCAAAGTATTATGATAAGGGATATATTCTAAAAATTGTTAATAAAGTTCTTTCTGCAAGTCGTATTGATTTTAATGGGGATGGATTTGATGATCTTTTAATTGGAACTGACGAGCCTTGTGCAGGCGGCGAAAAACCTATTAGTTTGTTTATTAATACGAACGGTAGTTTTGAAAGGGAATCTTTTAATCCGGATGTTACCGGCCAGGTTTATGAAATGAAATCTACAGATTTGAATCTGGACTCTTGTGAAGATTTGGTAACTTCCGATTCTGCCAGCGACATAAGGATGTTTTATAATCAGGTGAATGATGGAGTTTGTCAGGGTGTTTCTGAAAATTTTGCGGACTCATGGAATTTTGGTTTGAATATTGATTCTACAGTAAATGCTTCTGAGAGTTTGTTTGTTAATTATTCGGGGATGGACAGCAGTAATGCTTCTGTTGTTATGGATTTTATGCTGCCTGACACTGATTTACCTCAAGATGATGAATCTGTTCAGGATGCAGCAGATTTTCAGGAGAGCCTATTTAATAATCCTAATATCGCAAATTTAACTGCTCCTGCTCAAACAGTTAAAAAGAATTTCTCTTTTATAAATATTAAAGAATCTTCTGCTTTGGAAATGAGTTCAAGAATGGCAAATGATATTAATGGAAGCACAATTGAAGCTGGGGATACTATTGAATACACAATTGTTCTAAGAAATACATCTTCATCTTCGATTAATGATTTAAAACTAAGCGACCTGACTCCTCCTACAATGACATTGCTTGAAAGTAGTGTTAAATGTTTGGATCAGGTTTGTAACGATAATTTTGAGTGGCTTGATAGTGGGATGGGATTAAGGTCAAAAGTGCTTAGTGGAATTTCTGTTCCGGCAAATGGAATTAGGACTATCCTTTATCAAATGACGATTAATGAGGTTCCAAAAATAAATTTTGATTTGGGAACCAATTTTGATGCTTACCCTGCTGCGGATGATCCTTATCCGGATGTTTTGGTTAAGAGAGAAGTTAATCCTGATGGCGTGATTCAATATATTTATTCTTTAAATCGCCTTTTAGATAACGGGATAACAGATTATTCGAATGAGCTTTGGACAGTTGAACCGAGTGATACTGCGGCCTTAAGCGAGGAGCTAGATATTTTTGATGCAAATGCAAGTGATAGTGAAATTCAGGAAGAATTGCAAAATCTTATAAATCAACAAAATCAGGATAGTAATTTTGATGGGCTTCCAGATACATGGGGGAATTCGAGTGGAGCTACTTTTACTGAAGCAGCTGACCAAATTGCAAATGCAATTCAAAGCGCGACTTCGTTACTAAGATGTGGTGGCGGAGGTTGCTTCCCTATTCCTTATAATTATGCATTCTTTGCTCCTGATGGGGCTACGCCGGGTATTGCTGCGTTTGCTGCGGGAACTCCAAACTTTCCTTTCTTCTCTTTCTTGTATCCTTCTTCGGCTCCTTCAACATTTAGGCTTTATGTTTCCCCTACTTTAACGGGTGGACTTGGTACAGCGGTTTGTGCCGGGCCTTCTGTGGGGCATACTTCTCCGTGCTTTGCTTATGCAGTTCCGCTTCAGGCTTTGGGGGCTTGTCCGGATATTGTTGGCCCGATTAATGACGCTGTTGCAAAGGCAAAGGAATCAGTTATAAGCCCGGATATTGGTATGGCTACTGTTGTTTCTGATGGTGATACTAGCGGTTCAAACAGTTTTTCTTATTCTGATCCTTCTGTGCCAATTTCTGCGGCTGGTGATGTGAATATAAAAGTGCCCGGGTTCCCGAGTGTAATTACAGACTGGCTGGATAATCAAACAGATGAAATTTTCAATAAGTTGCTGGATTTGCCTGATATTTATTTTATCTATCCTGATGTAAGTACACTAATTAGTGATCACGCGGTTGCGGCAGGGAATTTTCAGGAGATTGTTGGTGTGCATGACTTTTTGCGAGCTGTAAACAGTATGCCACTTGTGCAGATTGAAGGAAAAGAGATCCCAATAAAAATTCCTGCAATTTCTGAGGCTGAAATTACCAAATGGAAACGTCAAGCTGAGCTTTGGCTTGAATATGAACAACATCAATTAGATAAAATTGAACAATATTGGACCTGTGATATTTCTGAGGAAAGAAGAACTGTTTGTGATCTTGTGACATTGAAAATGAGTGACTTTATGCTGTCTGTGCAAAAAATTATGGATAGGTTGGATTTTATTGCCAATTTACCACGTGATATTTTGGACTGGCGCACTGCTGAATCGAAATATGCGACTCAAATTATTTGTTATCTGGATGCGATTATTAATTATACTGGCGGATATATTAAGCGTCAGCAAAAAGTGGTTGAATCATGGATTAAGGCTGGTGAGGATGCGATTAGAATTGTGAGGAATTGGAAGGTTTTACTTGATCTTAGCGCAGAGTATCAGGCTTCTTGTGATGAGTGTAAAACTGATAGATTTGGGGATCTTGGGTTGCTTTTAAATTTGTTTGTAGCTATTCCCGAGCCACCAATTATACCTTTCCCTAAATGGCCGGATATTGTGTTTGATGTTTCTCAGGTGCGTGCTGGTGTACGTATTGTTTGGCCGGATGTAACTTTTAAGCCTGAGCCAATTGCATTGCCTGATCTGCCTGTGATTACTCTACCCGAAAATATGCCTCTTGGTATTGAGGGGCTTGAAATAAATATTCCCGGACTTTTTGAAGGACTTGATCTTCCTGAATGGCTTTTAAACTTCCCTGATTTCAGGCTTCCTTTAACTTTGCCTGATCTACCTCCTCTACCCCTTCCTCAATTACCAGATTTGCCTCGTCCACCAAAAATTCCTTCAATTCCAAATGTGGTTGCGGAGTTAGCGGTAAATCTTAAACCAATATTTAAAATACTTTGCTTGATTAAGAAAGGTCTTATCCCAATTCCGGAGGGAAGCCTTGCCACTGAAATTGAGACCCTTACCCAGCCGACTGTGCAGGCAACTTTGCCTTTTGTAAAAGAGCTTGGAATTCAACTGCCGGGTATTGAATATTCTTACGCAAAACAAATAAAGGTAGTGGCTAAACTAAATTTTGGAATTAATACCGATTTTGTTTATTTAGCGGCAAAGGCTGCTTCGATGGCTTACAATACCGCAGTGGAAAATGTGATTAATGGTATTAATAATTTTACCTCTTATCCTTTGCAGCAGGTTGTTGATAACCTTGTGAACTATGTGCTTGAAGAAGTTAAAAAAGCAGAGAGTGCTGCTATTGATGCCGCTCAAAGCTCAGCAGAAACAGTTTCTGAAACTGTTGAAGATACAAATGAAGAACTTAATGATGAGCTTGGGCTTTACTTTGAAGATCATTTTGATGAATTAAATAAAACTATTAGCCAGTATGCTGATCAAATGAAAGAATTTGAGCAGGCGGAAGACTACTACATTACTGCCACACAGGAAATTCTGGATCCTTCTGATCCAATACTAAATAGATCTTTATCACAGATTGATACAAGTTTAAGTGAAAGTGATTTTACAGATTATCCGGAACTACAAAACCTTGTAGCAATGCGAGATTCTTTAATTGCATACACCCAGGATATTAGCGATCAATCTCAATTGCTTGAATCTATTAATGACTACCAGGAATTTACGCGTGTACTGGTTGAAAATGATAATCATTTTAGGCCAGTTGCCCAGGTTTATGATGATAGCAGCGAAGAAATTGAAACTTCTACACAAGAAATTGAACTTATGCCTGAGCTTGAGGATGAAGCTCACGATTACCTGGCCTCTAATATTGATCTTCCCGGAGATCTTCCTTCAGTTTCACAGGATGAAGCGGCTTTAGCAAAAGGATTCTACATAGCAATTGATGGAAACAGCGAGAATATTTTAAACTATACTGATGAATTGGATAAGAATATAAAAATTGTTTACAGCGATGCGGACCAGGACAATGATCAGGATATTATTTTCTCTATGGGTAATGGTGTTTATTTTAAGGAGAACTATACTTTCTCACCTGAAGAGGAGAAAGGGACATTTATTACCAGCTTGACCAATAATTCTGTTAGTGATTATGCCCTTAGCCAGGCTGTGAGTGGCTTAATTTCACCCTTTGAAAATCATAATAGTGCCCAGCTTCAGTGGAATGAGGTTAAAGGAGCGGTTGCTTACGAAATTCTTATTAAAGATTCCATGTACGATGATGACGATGAGGCTGTGCGTCAAATTTTTGCTTTGTCATACCCTTTGGATAACCCCTTGGTCGAAGATTTTATTGATGAAGATGAAGTTATTGTTCTTAGCACACCCGATCTTCCCCGAATAAGTTTGGAAATTGAAAATGCAAATTATTTTGTTGAAATTTATGCTTTGGATGAAAACTCTAACAGATCTCTTCCTTCAAATGTTTCAACTCTTTCACCACAAATTTGTGCGGATAAAGATGCTCCCCTGCCGGTTATAAGTGATACTGAACTTGAGCTTCCAATATTTAAAACTTTAGATCTTTATGCTGGCAACTCTTTTGATATCAGTGGAGATATTAGTTCTTACTGGCTTACTGAAGAAAGCACGGGCCGTGAACTTTGGAGTGATCTAAATCTTACACAAGACTCAGATGGCGATGGATCCCCTTCGAATGATAGGGATAATCCTAATTTTAAGATTGGTCCTTATGAAAATGAAGAGGATATTGGGATGAAAGAATTTACTCTTCATGTGATGGATCAGAGTAATAATGAATCGACTCAAAAGATTTATGTGAATGTTTATCCGCCTAAGATATATCTATATGAAAGTTTGGCAATGAGTTTGGAGGCACTTGGAGAAGTTGATCCAAAACTAAATAATATTCCTTTCTCAATTATAAGAAAACGTTATGTTGATCAGGTGTTTGGTGGAAGTATTAAAAAAGTTTTGGAAGTTGAAAAAATTGTTACTCCTTCAATAGGCCTAAAAGAAAAATACTATACTGATTCAAATGGCGGATATCAGGTTTCAGACTTTAATCTGGATGATATTATTGAAGTTAAAGATAGTGAGGGAAATATTTTGGCTGAAATTGATCCTGAAACCGGTAATATTGGTGCTTTGGCGGATGGATACTCAACGCAGGTAGTGGGAGCAAGTGTGCCAGATAATCCAACTCAAATTTTAATTGTTGATTCTGAGGGTAATGTAATGGCTGTGGTTCAATTAGTAGCGGATCCAAGCATAGAGATAAGCGTGTTTGATGAAATTAATTTTGAAAATTCTTCTTTAGAGTTTAATGGGGTTAATGTTAATGACATAAATATTGAAGATGAATTTATTATAAGTACTTTCTCAATGGATCATCCAAATTATCCGGGAAGTGCGGTAATTAAGTATGTAAATGAAAATAAGCAGATCTTACTTCTTGATACTTCCGGTAATTTGATCTCGCTTGATAATAGAATAAGCTTCTCTCAAAAAAATAATGATTATTTAAATGATCCTCTTATTATAGACATAATGTTTAATAGCGGAAAAATTGCGGAGGTGCTTGTATCTCCTTATCCTTATTCCCCTTCTGAAGAAGATGACGCAATTATTTTCGGTCAGTCCAATGCTGAAATTGTGGGGCCGGATGATCTTCCAAAAAATATTGCTTCCTTCCCAAAAAATTCTGACTTTTATGGTTTGAGTGATGAAATGGATGTAGTAGATGTTGATGAAGCTTTAAAGGATGATGTTCGTGATTATTATGAAAAAGGTATTATTGCGGGTAGAGAAACTGAGGATGGCTTAGTTATTGATCCTCTTCAAAAAATTACCAGGGCCGAATATATTAGAACTGTTCTTGGAATGCTTTGTATTGTGCCGCGTCCCGAAGCTTATCAGCCTTATTCTCAACAGGAATCTCGTGGTGGATTTACGGATCTTTTCTATTCTGAAGATCAGTTAAGCTGGTTCTACCCAATTGTAAAGGAGGCGGATCTTCGTGGAATAGTATTTGGGTATTTTGGTGAAATAAGCCCGGAAGGTCAGACACCATTTAAACCGGATGATTATATTACGCGGGCTGAGGCTGCAAAAGTTATTTTAGAGGTACTAGAAATGCTAAACGTAATAGATTTGAGCGGTATTCAGGTCCTTGCGCCATGGTATCTACAATTTATTAGCGTGGCTCAAAATTTAACTCCTTACCTGGTGAATAATGAAGAGCTTAAAAATTACTACATTTTGAGACCGGAAGAAGCGGTTAGGCCAAATACCGAGATGAACAGGCGGGATTTAATTATTATGACCCAAAGAGTGCTTAATGTTTATGACTGTTATAATGCTGACAGTGATGATGATGGCATGAGTGATTATTGTGAGTCTTTGTATGGGCTTGAAGATGCCAACGAAGACTTTGATAATGATGGGCTTAGTAATGCGTATGAGTGTAATAATGATCTGGATCCAACTGATAAAGATAGTGATGATGGTGGAAGCAGTGATGGTGAAGAAATTGAGAATGGAACTAATCCAAACGATTCACTTGATGATAATAAAGATAGTGATGGGGATGGAATAAGTGATGTGCTAGAAACCGAGGTTTATCTTACTGATCCTTTGAATGCGGATAGTGATGGTGGCGGAGTAAGCGATGGAGATGAATTAAACAATTTTACTGATCCACTTGATTCTGATGATGATAGTGAAACCGGTGAGGCAGAAGCTGATAGCGGTATATTTATTCAGCCGGGAGAATGTGTTAGCTGCCCATGCCCTGCAACTTTACATCACAAAGCAGATCTACTTCCCGAAGATATTGTGTTTACAGTTATATCTACTTATGATGAAAAACATTTCTTCTCTAAGAGTGAAGAAGTTATTATTAATATACCAAATGAATAATCCTATGAAAAAAATTATTGCGTTTATAATAGCTTTTAGCATTTGTATGCCGGTGTTTGCCCAGGATATGGATGCGGTTTTGGAGGATTTTAAGGAAAACCTTGAGCCACTGATTTCTCAGAGAGATGTTTCTTACTGTGAACAAACAATGACTCCTCTATTCGATGGCGAGACTTTAGCTTTCCTGCAGTTTTTGGAAACTCATTTTCAAAATAAAAGTTCTAATTCTTCTCTAACAAATATTGCTTTGGCACGGTTTAAAGATTATAAGGCCAGCATCCGTTCTTACATCCAAGAGGCGGTTCCTAATGCTTCCGGGACAGATGATGTAACACTTTCTTTAGATGAGTTTTATTCCTATTCAAAATGCATGGAATTGGCTGATTCTTATATTGCACTGGCAAAAGAGAAGATGATTTCTCATATTCAAAATACGAATTATCAGAAAAAAACCACAGCCATTGTTGAAAAATATCAATCAATTAATGATGGTTTGCGTGATCTAAATTTTAAAATGGCTGAGCTTTATGCTTATTTTGTAACCTTTAAAAATAAGCTGCCGTTTTTTGTAACAAATTGTATAACAGGTTAAATGAAGTACTTTAAGCCCCTAACAATTGGATTATTGAGTAGCGCAATTGCGTTTGTGTTTATATATGGGGGCTATACTATTTTTGCTCAGGAAAATGAAGAGGCGCCTAATCCCGCTTTTGAGGAATTTACGGATCCAAGTCGTGAATTTGTTCATATAAAAATCTCTTATCATGAGGCGATGAATGATTTTTTTAATGCCAAGATTGAGGAGATGGTTTCTATTTTGGAGAATCCTGCCTTTTATAAGGATAAGTCTTCAATGGCCAGGCTAAATGCTCCGACTGATGAGGAGGAGTGCAAAGAGGATAATTTGAGCACTTATTGTGTGTCCATGCAGGGGCTTGAAATGTTTTTGGCTTATGTTGAGACCCTGGAAATTGTTAGAGGGCAATTAATTTCAGATATGGAAAACGAAACTGAATGGATCTGGCTTTATGATGATGAACTTGAGTCAATGGACTCTTTGCTGATGGCTCATGCCAGAAAAAATCAGCTTATAGATGAAGAAATTTCCAAGGCGCAGCAGGTACTTGAGGCTACACTGGGTGCCTATAATGAATTTCGATTAGCATATCCAATGCATATAAAGTATGAAAATATTATTTCGGATTTGAGAAAATACCGAAAGGCTCTGGAAATAATGCGGGAAGATATTGCAAGATTCCCGGGTAAATTTATTGATGCCAGTAGCGCAACGTGCGAATAATTATGAAAAATATTATATCAATCATCTCAGGTGTACTAATTGGAACAGGGCTAAGCCTTGTCGTGATATTGAATCCGGCGAGCTATACTGCCTTTGGGGAGATAACTTACGAAGATTTTGAATACTATTTTGTAAGTGGTAATGATTTGAGTTGGTATGATGTTTTTGGGCCGAATGAAGAGGGGCAGGAGCTGTATAATCTTATGTATGATAAGTATCAGATAGAAGCTCCCAATGAAGCTTTAAGGGTGTTGGCGCAAAAGTATGGACTAACTGTAGATGAAGCGGATAAGGTTTTAAATGGCAGTATTGTACCAATATTTAATACTGAAAACGGGGGTACGGGCCTCTACACAAAAACCAGAGCTTATGAAATTCAGAAACAGCTACAACAGGATTATGAAGATTTTTCAGAGCAGCTGCAGCTTGAGCAGGAAATGGACGCGTTGATTACTCCAAGCGAAATTTTTGCTAATGGGGATTTAAGTGATTCAGGGTTTGATTTGCTGCACGATCTTGATCAGATTGAGGAGATTTTGTTTTTCGAGAAATCTCCTGTGAGTGTGGGCGATCCTTTTTCTGATGAATTGGATACGCCTTACAAACCAACTGATGATGATTACCAGCATGAGGATTTTGTGGCGAGTTTAACCGATTCCGGAGTGCTGCGTTCGCCTACGGCTACCGGTTCTACGGTTGATGAAGAAGTTGGGGCAGGGGCAGGAAACGGGGATAGCTCTGGAGAAGTTTCCGGTCAGGAAGAATCCGAAGATGCGTGCCCAATTGATTCCCCTCTTAAAGATGCTCTGAGTGACTTTGATGAGTCGGCTGCAGGTTTGGAAGAATCTGATGCTGATGATGGGGATGATGGGGCAGGCTCGGCAGCATCTTTGCAGGATGGGGCAGGCAGTGTTGATTCAACTCCGGATTCTACAGGTGATCAGGATTATACTTTGGTATCAAATCAAAATATTAATGCTGCCCCAAGGGGCGTGTGGGGTAAGGCTTGGTGTCCTGCATTAAATAATGAGCCGGATCGATCCTATGGAGATAATTATGCTACAACTGTGGGAGTGGAAGGTTTTAATAGCCTGAGCCCGGATAATGTTGTAAAAACGGTCTTGGATGGAGCGCTTGGTGCCGGTACGGGAGTTGTTTTTGACCTGCCGGGTGTAGAGATTCAGGCTGCAGTGTGTCTTGATATAGAGACTGTGTGGGAAACTGTTTCAAGCTATCTCCCCGGTCAAAGTTGTATACAGTGTGAGATTGAAAAAATTAATGAGATTATGGATAAAACGCTTTCTCATTCTTTAACCCCTAATAAAGTTACTGGGAATTTGATGGAAACTGCAAAATGTAAAAAATCATATCAACTTTTAAATTCACTTGATATGCAGATAATTACTATTGCGGCTCCAATTGCTACTCCTTCTAACGATGATCTAATCTTTGGTTCCAATATTTGGAAAGAATGGAATGACTTTGTTGAAAAATATCGTCCATTCTTGAGTGATGCGGGCAAAGTGCCTGATCAATATACTGAAGAATTTGAACTGGCTAGCGCACCTATTGGATATGGCACATCCCAAGCTATAGTTGATATCAGGAATATCAAAGCTGAAAATACTGCGCAGGCTTTAGGTGAAGTTACTGTGAAGGATAATTCTTTGGCTGGTACAACTGTTCAAATGTATTCACAAGCACTTTATGGTGAAATGAAACAAACTACTGCATTTTTTGAAAATTTTAGAAAAATATTTGAAGACATTAACTCCAATGCCTGTCAGGCAATAAAATCAAAATCTGATGAAACATAAAATTTACATATTATTGATTATTTTTGTTATGCTGCTTAGCTCCTCTTTTGCGGCATTTGCTCAGGAGGAAGAAGATGAAGCTGTAAGCCCTTATGATGTTGATGCTTATATAGGTGGAGCGGTGAGCCCTTACAAATGCATTGTGAAAGGAAATTTAGACTTTATTTTATTCCTTGAAACTTTAATTTGGAGTGATGGTTTTTATGAAGGTGTTATTGAGCCATTTGTGGATGTTATTAACCGAAATCAGTGCCACGCTTTGGATGTGCTGAATTTAATAAAACAAAGGGATAAGATTCGATCGTATATTAGGAAAGCCTTTTTGACTTGCAAAAATGAGAATATTCCCAATTTGAAACGGGGGTATAATGAATTAAATGCTGAAATATATTATGTGAGGCATGTAGTTGATGGGGCTGTTATTGGAGGACTGCCTTTTACCAGCTTGTCGATTTATAATTCTGCCCACTTCTACCCTACTGAAAAGCTTTATTCAGAAATGTATGAACGGTTTGTGACTGATTCAAATGAATTTAGTGAGCAAGATTTTAATGTTCTGTTTAATAAGCTGGAAGCAAAGTACAGTGATAGGAAAAACTCCTATATTTTATGTGAAAAAGCCACGTGGGAGGAGGTTTCTGAAAAGTGGGATGAATTTATTGAAACAGCAGGAGGTATTACTCCGGCATGGGAGAATCTTGAGAATGGTGTTGCAGGAAGGGCTGAGAAACTTTGGGAAGCAGCTACTGATTTTACTTATGTGGACTATTTAAGTGCAATTGTTCAGGTAAACCTTAATGGGCAGCCGTTTTTAACTGAGTTTTCCGACATTTTGGATAATCTGGAGCAGTCGACAGAATTATCCGGTGAAAGTTATGAAAGTAGTGAAACCTACATAACAGCTACACATGAGCAGGTTGTATCGGTTCTTGAAGAAGATTCCTATGAATATAGACTCAATAACCTTGAAAGAGAGATGTCAGCAAGGTTTGAGGTTCAGTATAAAAACACAAGCGATTCAGCTATTTCCACTTTTTTAGAAGAGCTTGATACCTTGAATACAATAATTATTGGTACTTTTACCCCAATGGATACTGTATTTAATTGTGTTAGTTTTATGAATGATAAACAGTGTCCGGGGCAATAAAAAAGAACCCCTTTTTATTTAGGAGCTCTTTTTGTGGGCTTATTCCAGGACCTTATTATGTTCGTGGGCAACGAACAATAGGGCATATGAAGATTTTTATATAAATTTTTATCTATGAACAAATGAGAATACCATTTCCCTAACTCTCTCTTTAAAACATGCCTTTTCTGCAATCCCATTCATTTCCAGAGTGAACTGATTTATTTCTGCGATGCAGTATGGACATTTGTGTAATTTGTCAGATACTGATTTTCCGCAGGAAAGGCAATGTATGATCATGGGATGAGGGAAATATTAAATAATGTAGTACCGGCCTGCTTCATTTTTCTCTTTTTCCTCTGATGAATTGTTTGTTATCTCTTTCTCTTCTTGTTTTGTTTTTTCTTTAGTATTTTTTTTAGGTTGGGTCATTCTTTCTTCAAGGAAGGTATTTATATCTTTTTCCATAATTCTATAAACTCTTCCCAGTTTTATTCCTTTAAGTCTCCCCTGTTTGATGAACTTTAGAACCGTGAAGGGGTGAATCTGTAGAATGCGAGCAACTTGGTCTGTGGTATAAAATTTTTCGTCCAGCACAGTAGAGTCTATTTTAATAAATAATATTAAAGTTTATTAAACTTTATCCTAATTTACCCTATTTAGATTAATTTTACCACTGTTTTTCGCCTTTCTTAGCCCAAACCTAATTTTTAAACAGCAAACCGTGAGTCAAACTTATCATACTCAAACTTAGCTTACAATACTTTTTTAAAGATAACTATATTTAAACTTGCTTTAACTTAATTTATTAAACTTAATTAAATTTTACACAACATAGCATTCACAAAACCAATAATTGTTTTAATAAAACTGCAAGCATCCCGGCTCTTTTTTGACAGAATTAGCTAAATCCTACCATTTCTTACTAAATTCTACTAAACTTTATTAAACTTTATTAAATTTTACCTAATCTTTCTAAATCTCACCTAACCTCACTAAATACCACTAAAGAATCTTATATCACAAATAAGCTTAGTAGGTTTTATCTAATCACTATTTACTAAATACTAAAAAGTTTTATAAAATCTTTTTTAACCATTTACCGGTATAGGAAAATTTTTCTCTCATGATGTGTTCAGGTGTTCCTGAAGTTATGATTTGCCCACCTTTATCACCACCTTCCGGCCCAAGATCAATTATATGGTCTACAGCTTTTATAACATCCAGGTTGTGTTCAATTATTAATACTGTGTTCCCTTTGTCTACTAATTTTTGAAGTACTTCGAGAAGTTTTTTTACGTCATCAAAATGAAGTCCGGTTGTGGGCTCATCTAAAACATAAAGTGTTTTACCGGTTGATCTTTTTGAAAGCTCTGTTGCAAGCTTTACCCTTTGTGCTTCACCTCCGGATAAAGTCGTTGCGGATTGCCCCAGATGTATATAGCCCAGTCCTACATCATTTAGGGTTTTTAGCTTCTTTTTGATGCTGGGAATAGCTTTAAAGAATTCCAGAGAATCCTCAACTGTTGTTTCCAGTATTTCATATATATTTTTACCTCGATATCTTATTTCTAAGGCTTCATTGTTATACCTTTTTCCTTTACAAACTTCGCACGGTACGTAAATGTCCGGCAAGAAGTGCATTTCTATCTTTTTAATCCCGTCTCCTCTACATGTTTCGCATCTTCCACCTTTAACATTAAAACTAAATCTGCCGGGTTTGTAGCCACGGAGTTTAGCATCAGGAGTTTGAGAGAATAAATCTCTGATATCCGTAAATACTCCTGTGTATGTTGCAGGATTTGAACGAGGTGTTCGCCCGATTGGTGATTGATCAATATTTATAATTTTATCCAGGTGATCAATTCCCTTAATTTCGTCGTGCTGACCGGGTACAGCCTTTGATTTATATAAAGCCTGAGAGATCTTTCTTACAAGAATATTATTTATTAGTGTTGACTTTCCTGATCCGGATACTCCTGTTACTGCAATAAATGTCCCCAGCGGAAGATCAACTGATAAATTTTTAAGATTGTGCTCCTTTGCTCCTATAATAGAAATTTTTTTTCCATTCCCCTTTCTTCGTTTCTCAGGAACGGAAATCTTTTTCTTGCCTGATAGATATTGTCCGGTAATTGATTTTTTATCCTTCATAACTTCGTGCGGAGTTCCCAGGGAAATCACCTTTCCTCCGTGCTTCCCTGCTCCCGGACCTATATCCAGTATGTAGTCTGATGCAAGCATAGTATCAATATCGTGCTCCACCACAATAACCGTGTTTCCAATATCCCGCAGATGTAGAAGGGTTTTAATAAGTTTATCATTATCGTTTTGATGAAGTCCGATACTAGGCTCATCCAAAACATAAATCACTCCGGATAAACTGGAACCAATTTGAGTAGCAAGCCTGATCCTTTGAGCTTCTCCGCCGGATAATGTGTTCGCGGTTCTGTCAAGAGTTAAATAAGAAAGCCCCACATTCTCCAAAAACTGTAAGCGATTCCTTATTTCGTGGAGGATTTGCTTTGCAATAAGCTCAGCTGATTCACTTAGCTTAAGATTTTGAAATAAATCTATAGCCTTTACCACCGACAATCCGGTTACATCAATAATAGAAAGATTATTAATTTTTACTGCCAAAATTTCGGGTCGCAGCCTTTTTCCCTCACATACCGGGCACCTGAGGATTCGCATAAAGTTTTCTATTTTTTTTCTCACATAATCCGAATCTGTTTCCAGGTAGCGCCTTTCAAGATTAGGGATCACTCCTTCAAAATCTGTTTCGTATTCACCTGTAAAGCCTCCATTATAATTATTGTTCTTTTCAATATGAACCTTGTATTTATTATTTGGATCTCCGTATAGAACTATATTTACCGCTTCTTCGGGTAAGTCTTTAATAGGAGTATCCATGCTAAAACCATGAGTTTTGGCCACACTTTTTAATACTCTGTTATACCAGGATAAATGAGAAGTTGTCGTGGACCACGGCATGATCGCGCCTTCAGCTAAGGTAAGTCGATCATTTGGAATGATTAATTTCGGATCGATTTCCAGCTTTGTACCAAGTCCGTGACAATTTGGACATGCACCATGAGGACTGTTAAATGAAAAATTTCGGGGTGAAATTTCAGGAATATTGATATTACAATCACTGCAGGCAAAATGTTCTGAATATAATTCAACTTCATCAGTGTCGTTATCCGCAATCATCATTTGTCCCTCACCAAACTTGAGTGCTGTTTCAATGGAATCCGCCAAACGGCTTCGGTTAGGATTTGGCAAATCTATTTCCTGCCCTGATGAAAGTTTTTGAACCTTTTTTTCAAAATTTTTTACTACAAGACGGTCAACCACTATTTCGATTGAATGATTTTTATTCTCATTAAGCTCGGGGATATCTGTTACAGGATAAACTTCTCCATCAACACGCACCCGGACAAATCCCTCTTTCTGAATTTTCTCCAGAGATTTTTGATGTTGCCCTTTGCGATCCTTTATTATTGGAGATAGTACCAAAATTCGCTTTCCCTCCTCCATTTTGCTTACCTGGTCAATTATTTGTTGGGCTGATTGTCTTTGAATGGCTTTTCCACATTTTGGACAATGAGGAGTGCCCACTTTTGCGAACAAAAGCCTTAGGTAATCGTAAATTTCTGTTACTGTACCCACTGTTGATCTGGGATTTCGGGGCGCAGTCTTTTGATCTATGGAAATTGCAGGCGAAAGCCCCTCTATAGATTCGACATCGGGTTTATCCATTAATTGCAGAAAATTCCTGGCATAGGTAGATAAACTTTCAACGTAACGCCGCTGCCCTTCTGCATAAATTGTGTCAAAAGCCAAAGATGATTTACCTGAACCGGAAAGTCCCGTAATAACTGTGAACTTGTTTTTTGGTATGTCTACATCAATGTTTTGCAAATTGTGGATTTTCGCACCTTTTACCCGAATGTTTTCAAGCATATATAAATTGACGCTAATATTAACTTACGATCAGTAAAGTAAAAATTAACATTGTTTTAATAAAAAAACAAGTCTTTGTATGCGTCCATAATATTTTGGACTGTAATTATAACTTTTTACAGTCCAATACCTATCTTAACTTATTCAGTATTAATATTTTTTTAGCTGAGAGATTCCAGTACCTCATTGGCACTTTCCACATATTTTTCCTGTGTTTTAGTTCTACTGGCTGCTCTGGCTAGCTTTTCTCTTAAATCATCTCCTTTACGGCTCTGATAAATTAACTCCAAAGCTTCGTCGGTTTTAACCTTGTAAGATTTGTTTGTAGGGATATCAGTAAATTTGGTTTTTTCTCCCTGATATGCCGCCAGTTCAATATTTGAATCCTGTAGTTTGTCCACAATAAATTTGCTTTTTAACTTATCTTCTTTTATGGATTCAATACTTTTTAGGAAGTCTCCAAGATCGTCGGGTCCCACTTCTCCATTGGAAATGTCTGTGAAAAGTTTATCCATTTTTGCAGAAAGTGATGTGAAAGACTCTTCTTCGGGTTTTAATTCTTCGGGTTCAATTTTACTCAGTTTTTTAAGCATTTTTTCAGCGGAAGCTGCCTTTTTTGATAAAGCCTTAATGTTAATTTCGGGCTTTTCGCGTTTGGTATCAGTTAAGCTTTCTCCTCCTGCTTTTAGGACGTTTTTAGCTCCGGCCTGACCAAATGCAAATGCTGATTCCCAATCTGAAGCGCTTCTGTCTGCATTTCTTGGTGGAAGCTTGCTCTCTTCCTCTTTTTTAACCGCTTCTTTAATCTCTTTTGCCTTAGATGCCACGCCAATATCAACTCCTCCACTTTTACCGGTAAATTCTACTTCCTCGACTGCAGCTTCCTGAGGTTCTTCAGGTGCTTCCTCTTTAGCTTCTTTCCAGGGTTCTTCTGCCAGCATTTGGGCAGGTGCAACTTCTTCAATATTTGTGCTTTGAGGAATTTGTCCCGGATTTTCTTCTCCAAGAATAACATCAGCCTGGCTTATCATGTCTTCATCAATATTTTTGTCTTCTTTATCAAGTTTTTCAATATCTTTTGAAATGTTTGGCTCTACCCGCTTTGGTTTTTCCTTTTTCTTAACTACTGGCTTAGCTACGGTTTTCCTTTTTTTCATTAATTTCTCCGCCTCAGTTCCTGCACTGGCAAGCAGTGTAGACTGTGGTACCTTAATAGGTTTTTTACCAGCTTTTTTAAGGATGGGATTTATTGAAGTAATGACATCTTTAAGTTTTCCATCCAAGATTGCGGATGATTTTATTAATTTATCGATTTTTCCTACTTTCAAATCTTTTGAAATGTCCTTAAGGTCCCAAACCAATGCTGCAATTTTTATATTGATATCTTTTGCCCCTTCTTCATCTCTAATATAGGCAGAAAGCCTTTTTAGCTCTTTGATTGCATGTTTTATATATTTTTGGTTAACATCAGCAATCTGTTCCTTCCTGGTTTTTACTTTTTCGATTTTTTTAGGTCTTTGTTCCGGGATATTTGGGTTAGTCATATTAAATGTGGTTATTATGTAATTATTGAATTTTTGATAATACTTTTACGAGGTCTTCTCTTTTTTGGACGATTAGCCCTATTCCCACTGCGGAAATTAGTAGAAGCAAGTATGTGCTGAATTCCGGGATTGGTGGAGGATCTTCATCTCCATCAAATAACCATTTAACGTTATTGCCGGAATCGGTTGAGCCGGTACTTCTTACATCAATATATGTTGTATTTGTGTTTGTGCTGTCTTTAACATCTACGTATGAAATGGTTCTTGTTCCCTGTGGATCAATATACCATGTTCGCTCTGAAGCTGTGGGGCTTGTAGAGGTTGATCTTAGTAATAGCCTTGCAGATTCCGATGCACCCTGAAGAGTGAGGGTGTTAGTTATTACTGTAGATTCTCCCGCTTCGAAGTATAAAGTATCCTCAGAAGTTACAATTTTTGTAAAATCGTAAAACGATGTATCGTTCGGACCTCCTATTGTTTGTGCACTACCCGTTAAAGTAACATTTTTATTCCCGGGTGTAAATTTTGCTACTCCATCAGTCGCGTTTTGGCATGTACTATTCCCTTCTTCCGAAGGACAAACTATCCAGTTTCCATCTATTTCAATGTCAGCTTTATTGTTTGTATGTAGTGTTCCTCCGTAAACTGTAATATCTCCCGCGATATCCAATGTTGTATCTGAAGCTGTGTTACCTAAATAAAGGATATCGCTTACAGCGTTTTTTGTTATTGCAAGATTGTTTAGGTTGATTGTTGCTACGTCTGCATCAAGGTAAGAGTTTCCATCACCCCTAAACTCAAGTGTTCCCGAGCTCATAGAAAACATATCAGAATTGATATCTATGCCGCCGTCCAGCTGTAGAGCTTTTGCTGAAGGGGTGAATGTTCCGGAGTTTAATACTATTGCATGTCTTGTATCTGTATTCGTTGAAATTACGGAATTTGTGCCTGCCGCGCTAAATGTACCTCCGGTTATGTTAAGCGTTCCGTTAAAAGTTACGTTTCCTGTATTTGAATTTCCCGCTGAATATGTTCCTCCATCTAAAGTTGTTGCTCCGGTATGAATTATATCAGCCGTACCTGCATTGAAAGATCCTCCGTTCATATCGAAAGTTTCTTTGAAGGTAAGATTAGCACTAGTGGTATTTGTGAATGCTCCACTCACAATTTTAAAATCATTGAAACAAGAAATTGCATTTGCTGAAGTTGTTTCAATTTCAAGTGAGCCAAAATTTGAAGCGCTGATTGTAATATTAAGACAGTCGGTTAGCCCTGATATATCGGGAAAATCAAAATTGTTTGCGCTAAGTTTTAAATAGAGATTACCTGTTCCGCCATCAAAGGTTGTAGCCCAATCAAGATCATCGTTTGCGTAAATCGTTCCAACCGTAGTTCCTCCTTTGTATTCTCCATTTTGAAGATAAAGTAATCCATTCACATTCATTGTAGGGGCGCTATTGTTTCCAAATTGCAAACTGTATCCCTCTGACTTATTAATGGTGAAATTATTAACTGTAAGAGCTGATGCTGAATCAAAAATTGCATTTGATGATCCGGTTGATTCTATTGTACCGTTACTGGTGAAGGTTCCTCCATTAATGTCTAATCCTCCGGTTATGTAAAATGTTCCGGATGCTGGGGTTGTGAATGATCCTGTGTTTAATACAATTGCTGTATCGAGGTCAGCTAATGTTGAGGTGAGGCTTGAAGCTGTAGAGGCATTCAGTGTTCCCCCATCAAAGCTTATTTGTCCATCAAAATTACCTGAACCTGCTAATGTATATGTTCCTCCATCAATAGAAACAGCATTGTCGTGGTCGACAGTACCACTTCCTGTTGAAATTGTTCCTCCATTTATATCAAATGTTGAATTGAATATTAGTGTATTGCTGTCTCCATCTGTAAATGTACCATCGTTGATTACCACCGCCCCTGCAAAAGTTAGATCAATTGCGGCTGAAGAATTTGTAAATGTAGGACCTGATCCGCTTGGGTCGTCATTTATTGTTAGCCCTTGTATGGTTTGTGCATGTGTACCGGAAGTTGATACTGTTAGGGTTGAAGAGTGATTTGAGTTGTCTAGTTCTAAATTAGGTACGGGAATACCATCTGGGATGGTTAGGTTGTTTGTTCCCGAATGTTTAAGAACTATTGTTCCGGTTCCTCCGTCAAAAGTTTCGTTCCAGGTTGTTCTAAAGTTTGAAGATATTTTTCCCGACCCTTCAATAAGACCATTTTCAAGTACCAATGTACTGCTTAAATTCATGATGTCTCCTGATGCTACACTTACATAATTGGTGGCGGTTCCTTTATTAATGTCTACACGATAGAAATCTTCTGAACCTGCCCCATCAAAAAGCGTTACTACTGAATCTGTTGAACCGTCAAACTCCAAATATCCCGCTGTAGCTGAGAGGTTTGTTCCCCCATAAATGCTTAAATTTCCTGATAATGTAGTTGCGGTTGTACTTAAGGTTGTAGTAGCTGAAGGGCTTCCGATTTTACCAAGTGTAAGACTTCCGTTAAAATCAACTGATGTAGCAGATTCCATGTTAAATGTTGCGTCGTTGGTGTAAGAGCCTGAAGTGTTTACAACTGTATCTGCATTAATATAAATGTTACCTGCTGAAGCTGTGAATGTTCCCTCATATAAATACACATCGTCGTTAAAAGTTGTGTCGTATGTTCCTGTAATTAAAGTACCCCCTGCGTTTACAAACCTGGAATTGAATGTAACAGCACCACCTATAGGATCAACTCCTTGAGTATGATTCATGTCGACTGTTCCTCCATATACATTTACCTGTGCATTGAAAATAGTTGGAACAAATATATAACCTGTTTGTGTTTGAGTATCTTTATCTGCAATAAAAAGGTCTAAGTTACCTTGCTCAATATTTACCAATCCGGTAAATGTTGCTGCTGTATTGTTTGAACTTTCCCCAATTCTTTCTATTGTAATATTTGGGTTGTTTAATGTGAATTTAGGAACTTGAGCACCGTTTTGTATGACACCGCCTGTTGTGGCAGTTCCTCCAATAATAACTTCGGTACCAGATCCACCATCAAATCCTGAGTAACAAAAGAATTGACCATTGGTTGTAATAGTGTTTGTACCAGTTAGAGCCCCATTTGTAAGGATTAGTGCGGATGAAACTGTGGTATTTCCATTCACTTCAAATGTAGAACCTGATCCTGTTAAATCAACTTCTATTCTGTAAAATTCATAAGCTCCTGAGGATCTGGCGTCAGTAATGTATGGAGTTGCTGAACTAGCCGCATCATCGAATATTAGAGTTCCTGTTCCTTCATTAACCGTTGCTCCGGAAGCTATATCCAAATAATTATCAATATATATATCTCCACCAAGATTAACTGTTCCTCCGTCTACATCAAAAAATGCGGCAATATCCCAGCTTCCGCCTGAAGACATTGTTAATGTTCCTCCGTCTACATTTAAATTTCTTCCTACTGTAACTGCAGAAATTCCTGTATCAATTGTTCCGGAGGTTAGGTATAAATCATTATTAAAATCTGTTGACCCGTCTAATGTGATAAATGCGCTATCCGCCCAGGTATGAAATCCAGATCCACCGTTATTTAGTGTTGCTGCGTTTCCGTTCATATCAAAAACCCCGCCATTCCAATCTACTCCTCCATCTACTACAAAATCTCCGTATAAGTTTACTGTTGCGCCGTTTTGGGTAAAGTTTCCTCCAACATCTATTGTTCCTGCTCCTCCATTTATTACTCCGGTTCCAATTGTGAATGCTCCAAGAATGTTGAGATTTGAAGAAGTTGTAACTGTAATTGTATCACCATATGGGCTTACAAGCTCAAGGCTGTTAATAGTAAAGCCTGTGTCAATGGTACAATCTCCGGATCCTGACTGGAAGTAAACGTCGTCGTCTGATTGTGGGAGCACGTCGGTTCCGTCGCTTGAATCCCAACAATTTGTATCGTTCCATGAACCGTCACAGCCAATGTTGCTATCATCCCAGTTCCAGGTGTCTGCGAAACTTTGTGAGCTTAGGGCCAGCGATAGGAATACTGATAAGAATAACAGTTTCCCGAATTTTGTTTTTAGTGTGTTTTTCATTTATATTCTGTTTTTATATTTATTTAAGCTATTTAAAGTACTTGAATTTTTATAGCCTTGTAATAATTTGGCGTAGTTTTTGTGGTTCTCCTTCATGGCAAATAGATAATTTAGTGCCAGGTATCCTCCCATTAAGAATGGCCCCATCATGAAAGATAGATTCATTTCGAGGAAAATATTGAATATTGCGTGGAGGCCGATTGAAATTATTAATCCCTCGAGTAGTTTTTCCTGGTGGAAAAGTTTTTCTTTTCTAAGATTGAAAAGCTTGTGTAAAAGTACTGTCCAATGTTTTCTTTTTTCTCGCAGTTCGCGTTGAAGTATGGGCCGTGCGAAGTGTGCAACTCCATAGTAATATCCCAATATTCCGGAGAATAATAAATGCGCGAATGTTGAGAAAGCTGATCTGAAGAGGAATGGTAGAAGAAGGTTGTATGGTCCTTCCGCCAACCAAATATTGTAGAAATACAGTATGTTTTCTGTGAATGAAAAACCAAGTGCTGCTACGATGAAAAATTCTATTGCGTCGTCAACACTGAGGATTTCGTCGTCATCAATAATTTTTACTGAGAGCAACTTCATTATTTCCTCAATTAGCCCTACTATCATGAAGGTAATCACAACCGATAGAGGCAGAACGATTAAGTTTGTAAAACCAATTATGTCATCCTTGTAGATATCTGCGACTCGGAATGCGTTTAGCCATGGCAAAAACTGCCAGGAGATTTTGTAAAGGAGTATGGGAAAAACTGCCAGTGCCCCTACTATAAAGGTTAGGGCAATGAGCTTTTTGTCGCGGGGATTCTTTCTGTAGAAGATTGTTCCCCAGATGACAACCGGCACAAAGGCAAGCAGGATAGATCCAAATATTTGCAGCAGTACAGACATTTTTTAGTTTTTGTTTTTTGTTTTTTAATTAATTTATTATAACATATTTATTTTATTTTTACAAGTGTAATGTTTTGCGCTTCTGTAAAGGTATTACTCAAATTTGATAAGTCGGTTGTTGAAATAATTGTCTGGCAGGATTTTATGGCTTTAATAAGGTGAATTTGTCTAGTGGGATCAAGTTCTGAAAAAACGTCGTCCAGCAGTAAAATTGGTGCATAGCCGGTTTTTTCTTTAATAAATTCAATTTCTGCGAATTTAATTGCAAGGAGTAGTGTGCGAAATTCTCCTCTGGATGATGCGCGATTTATGTCCTTGCCGTCTATGTAAAACAATATGTCGTCGCGGTGGGGGCCTGCAGTTGTTTTTGCCTGGCGGATGTCGCGGGCGAGCCTGTTAAAGAGCTCGTCCGCAAAATTTTGCTCAATTGTTTCGATCTGCCGGCCCCCGTCCCCCTTAATAACCTTAGTAGAGTACTCAACTTCAACCCTCTCGTCTTTACCTGAAATATCTCTATAAATTTTCTCAAGATTATCATTTAAAAATTCCACGAGCTTATTTCTGTAAAACATTATTTCGCTTCCAAATGAGATTAACTGTTTATTCCAGACCTCCAGATCATCCATTAGAAGCTTAGAATCTTTGCCTTTAAATTTTGCCTCACGAATTTCGTATAAAAGCACATTTCGTTGTTTTAAAACCTTTTTATAGCTTGAAAAAGCCGATAGGTATTTTTTGTTTGTCTGGGAAAGCAGAATATTCATGTATTTGCGACGCAAAGACGGGCTTAAATAAAGCATATTCAGATCTTCGGGATGAAAAAGTACTGTTAACAGATTCCCAAAATATTCACTATTTTTTAAATCGACCTGATTTTTTTTAAAATTCTTAATTCTGCGCGGAGTACGGGAGTAGAATACCTCCAAATCCATCTTTTCATTATCAGCGCTTATCTCACCTTTTACACGCAGATAATCCTCTCCCCATTTAATCTGATCATCGGGTGCGGAAGTTCTAAAAGATTTTCCAAGAGACAAGGTATATACGGCTTCAATTAAATTGGTTTTTCCCCGCCCGTTTGGCCCTTCCAGAACAGTTAAAGTATTATCATCCTCAAAAATCCATTCATAAGTACTGTAATTTCTAAAGTTTTCAAGTTGTAGTCTTAGAATTTTCATGATAATTTTTCCTTGATTTAATCACTTAATATGCACTTTTACCTTGCCACGTGATGAAAATATTTACTAGCTAAATTTATTATATAAAGATCCCACACTATGCCTAAAAATGAAATTGATATAACTGCGATGCGTCATTCTTGCGCTCATGTGCTGGCTCAGGCCGTGCTGGATATGTTTCCTGAGGCAAAACTTGCAATTGGACCGGATATTGAAAATGGATTTTATTATGATTTTGATCTACCTCGTACCTTAATTCCCGAGGATCTACCGCTTCTGGAGAAAAGAATGAAGCATATAATCAAGCAAAATCAGCGTTTTGTTAAGCGTGAAGAACCTGCCGATAGAGCGATCCAGTTCTTGCAACAAACAGGTCAGGTTTATAAAGAGGAACTTGCAAAAGAGTTTAAGGAAGAAGGTAAAACACTTACCTTTTATGAAAATTTCTCTCCAAATAGTGATAAGCCAACTTTTGTGGATCTTTGTGAAGGGCCTCATCTCGAGCATACCGGCCAAATTAAAGCATTCAAATTAACTCACGTTGCCGGAG
>WJKE01000038.1 GCA_014729275.1 Candidatus Peregrinibacteria bacterium
ATTTGTATAAACTTTGCCAGAAAAGTTAAACCTGAAATTGAAATTGGTATTTGTGGTGAACAGGCGGGCGATCCCAAAAGTATTAATTTTTGCAATAAACTTCTTCTTGATTATGTCAGTTTAAGTCCATACAGAATCCCCTTTGCAAAAATTGCCGCTGCACAGGCCCGGCTCTCTTAGTTAAAATCTCCCCAGTGTAATTTTTGTCTTAATACCTTAAAGTATTTATTTCCCGTTCTTATCATATAAAGGTTTCTCGAAGATCTTCTGAACTTAATTTTGTCTCCGTACCTAAGTACCATCATGTCCTGTCCGTCCAGCGTTAAACCAATGATTGCGGATTCATCTCTTCTTTTGGTTTCGATTGTAACTGTTACCTGCTTGTTATCAGGCATAACTATTGGTCTCATTGAAAGCGAACTTGGGCAAATTGGGCTAATTACAAGTCCCTGAATTTTTGGATGAACAATCGGTCCGCCCGCAGAAAGTGAATGAGCCGTTGAGCCTGTGGGAGTTGAACAAATAAGTCCATCCGCAGAAATTTTAGTAATTTTTCGATTATCCACTTCCAGATCCATAGTTATTAATCGCGCAAATGCCCCCTGGTTAATAACTGCATCATTTAAAGCCAAATAGGTGGCAATTTTATTTCCTTGTCTGTAAATTGTGGTTCTCAAAAGAGACCTTTTATCTACATGGAACTGTTTGTCAAAAACCTTATTCAAGCAATCAATTGTTCTGTCGGGTTTGCATTCCGTTAAAAATCCCAGTGTTCCAAAATTTACTCCAAGTACCAATATTTTTCTTCGTGAAACACGCCTGGCTGTTTTTAAAAGTGTTCCATCTCCTCCCATAGTTATTACCAGATCCGCTTTCGAAAGAATTTGAGTTTTTTTGCATCCCTCAATTTTCCTAAATAGCTTGCAGGCATTTGTGTCTAGAATAATTTCAAGATTTTTCCTTTTAAGGTAGGCTACAATCTTCCTAATAAACTTTTCTTTTCCCTCAATATTACGTTTTGTGATAATTCCAACTCGTTTTATGATTTTGTTTTGTGGCATTTTAAAGGTGCTAAATTCAATTAAGATTATGCCGAAAAAAATTGGATGGTGCAAATAATTGCAAAAATTGTAAAAAGGGTGTTGACTTTTGTTTTAAAAAATGATATTATTATATAAACGATAAAGATTTAGTCATTTGAAAATCAGACACAAGCAAGGGGTGAAAGTGGTGATGAGACTTAGGTTTAAGCTCATTTCCTTTGGGTCATTGTTCTTATAAGAGCCTATTGGTTTGTTGGATTTCTTTTCCTTTAGTATTCTTTCGAGTCTACTTTTGGATTTTATCCTTCATCCTTTATTCTCTTGAACTTTAACTCACTGGTCTTTATCTGCTTTCTCTTATTTCCTCATCGCCACTTTTACCTTTTGCTTCATCCGGTTTGATCTCCCAAAAAGGGGGATTTTTTTTTATGCTTGAAAAACAATAGCTCTGCAAAGTAAAATAAAAACAATGGAAATAAAATTTTTCTTACTGGTTCTCGTATTTGCTTTTGCACTCCAATATATGGATGCAACAATTGGTATGGGGTACGGAAATATTACTCCCCTTTTAATACTGATTGGATTTGATCCGATCAATGTGATTATTGCTGTTTTGGGTGCAAGTGTGGTTTTGAGCATAACAACGGGTGTGCTTCATCATTATTATAAAAATGTTGATTTTAGTTTTGACTCACCCGAGTTTAGAATTACGGGTATTTTGATTATTGCCGGGATAATTGGAGTTCTTTTGGGAGTGATTATCGCTGTTAATATTTCAGAAAAATTTTTAAAGTCTTATATTGCGATTCTTGTAATTGTAATTGGCGCTTTAATTATTTTTAAGCGGCAGAAAAAATCTAAATTTAGTTGGAAGAAACTTGTTGGACTTGGATCGCTAGCTTCATTTAATCAAGGGATTTCGGGTGGAGGTTTTGGTCCGGTTTTGGCAGGTGGTCAAATTCTTTCAGGGGTGGATGCCAGAAAGGCGGTTGGCATAACCGCTTTAACCGAGGGGATTATCAGTTTTTTTGCAATTTCATTTTATATTGCTTTAAATGGCATAGGATCAATTAACTGGCTTTTAATTCTTGCACTGATAATTGGTGGATTGTCCTCTACTCCTTGTGCTATTTATACGGTTAAAAAATTTCATCCAAAAAAATTAAAGTTTTATATTGGTCTGGGGAGTGTTATTTTGGGTGTAGTACTCTTACTTGAAGTAATCTTTTAAAAATTATGGCAAAAAAAATTTTTCGCAGCATTGGACTAATAGTTTCCACTGTTATTATTACTGCTTCTATTGTTGGAGCTGGTCTTTATGGCTGGCATATTGGTGAAATTCGATCACTTGAAAATGCTTATAAGGATCAAATTCATACCCTTGAGTTGCAGGTAAAAGAGTTAACTGCTTCTCTTTCAACACTGGCTACAGATTCATATAATAAAGTGAGCTACGAGAATGAAGATCACGGATTTAGATTTGAACATTCATCCGATTATACGGTTTCTGAAGAAAAATTAGAGGAAGAAACCGGTACATATATAAATGTGGATGTAATGGATGGGGATGAAAGTATTTTTGGGGTGAGTACTTTTAGTACAGATATGGAAGGATTCATTACCCAATACTTAATTGAAGGAAGTAGGACCGATACGGTGGTTTCAGGCAAAGTGGGGTACTCGTACAAGGTGGAAAGCATGAAAGACGGCAGTGAGATTCCGGAAATTTTGGTTTACGATGATGATAGAATTTTCGTTTTTTATGGGGAAGGAGAAGAATTTGAAGAAATATTGACTAGTTTTGAATTTCTTTAAAAATGTTTAGCATCTTTTTAGCAGACTTTTCCCAATTGAATTTTTTAGATTGGGCAAATCCCCTCTTGATTAATTTGTCGCGCAATTTTTTATTCTTACTAAGCTTTATCATTGCTGAAGCGACATCGTTTATATTTTTGGGGTCAATGATAAGGCCAGCTTGCCCAACGACTTCTTTCATAGAAGATATATGTGAGGAAATTACAGGGCATCCGCATTTCATTGCCTCAAGCGGTGGAATTCCAAATCCTTCATAAAGTGAAGTGAAAACAAAGGCTTCAGCCGTATTGTAATATTTTATTAAATCTGAACCTTTAACGTAATCCAAAAAAATCACATCCTCCTTTAGACCTGAAGAATAAGCAGTATTAAAAACCTTTTTATAAGACCAGCCCTTCTTGCCAATGATTATTAATTTATGATCGGGTAGAGATTCTTTAGCTATTGAAAAGGCCTTTATTAAATTCACATAATTTTTCCGGGGGATAATTGTGCCCACACTCAGAAAAAATTTTTGAGGGATGTTTTTCAGGATTTTTTCCCCAGAAGTTTTCCTGAAATTGTTATCAGCAGCACAACTAATAATGCGAAAAAGGTTTTTTTCTGTTCCCTTATATTCTTGAAGTAAATCATTTTTTGTGTTTTTAGATACACAGCATACTTTTGTGGCTTTTTTCAGCGCTTTTCCAAGGAGGAATTTTTCTATTAATACTGCACGTTTATTATGCCCCCAGGGAAACAGAAATGCAACCAGGTCATGTACTGTAAAAATTGATTTTGTATTTTTGGGAATAAATGCAGGAATGACGTAGCTTACGGGTGAAAAGTAAATATCCAGATTTTGTTTGCGTATATCCTTACGCGCTTTTACATGCCAGAAGAGCCCTTTTGCCTTAATGCATTTTAGCCGTACGTTTTTGTATTTTTCGAAAAAAGAATTTGGCTGTGAGCTATACAGAATATATTCATTTTGATTATCCACTTTAAGTATGTTTTTGAGCAAATTTAAAGTATACCAGCCTTTGCCGGCCTTTTCTCCAAAAGTTTCTCTAATGTCTACACCGATTCGCATAAAATATGGCTACAAGTCGATATTATCATGCATATTTGCCTTTACAATATTTTATTTTTCTTTATTCTTTTATTGTTTAAATTAACTTTCTTAGCCATGTCTAATTCCTCATTTAACCAAGGGCTAAAAAATCTCAATTCAATGGAAAAAGTTATAGGTTTGGGATCTTTTTTGCTTATTATTAGCTCACTTCTTCCATGGTATCAGGATATTGATAAATTTAAGACAGGAGATATGTTTTTGGGAATCACGGGTCCATTGTATCTGGCTGGGTTTATTGTGCTGGGTGCAGGTGCGATTTCGTTTTTGATTATTCTGGCCAAAGCACTTCAAAGGCCGGTGGATGCTTTACCTGTTAGACCATCCCTGGTTTTTATTTTTGGTAGTTCAATTGCACTATTAATGCAACTTTTAGCTGCTTCTGTTTATTTTCATGATAAGTTTGGAATTAATATTATGGAAAAAACAGCTGGAGTGGGACTAATTATTGCTTTTTTTGCAGCCTTGATGATTTTGGGAGGAGGAATTT
This sequence comes from Candidatus Peregrinibacteria bacterium, assembly GCA_014729275.1. Lineage (GTDB taxonomy): Bacteria > Patescibacteriota > Gracilibacteria > UBA1369 > LOWO2-01-FULL-3 > WJKE01. The sequence goes on from WJKE01000038.1 coordinate 4,460, forward strand.
CACAAATGAAAAAAATTGAAAACAGGTCTGCAACTAAAGAGCACATGGATTCAATGATTGACATGGGGCTTGAGGAAAGGCCTGCTAAATCGGTAAAAAAAGACCTTCCCAAGAATAAAGGCGTAACAATAAATTTGAGAGATAAAGAGCCGGCTTCTTCTGATCCTCAGGTTCGTGAACCGGTTAATGTGGATTCTCAACCTGATAGGCCGCAATTTAATGATGACAATCGACCAAAAAACGCTTATAAAGGAGCTGGTGGGTTTAGGACTCCGTATCAACAGAGCATTCCTGATTCCTACTTTTCAAAAGATGCATTTAATAAAACCGAATAATGAAAAACAATAATTTAGATGATGAAGCAATAGTTTTTTACTGTAAGGATTGTGAGGAAATTGTTGACGCAGATAAATGTGGAAAAAGGTATGTGTATAAGTGCAAAAAATGTAGAACAAAGAATGTTGCATTTGGCACAAAAAAAAGTATTTCAAATTATTTCAGAATTCAGGACGACAAAGCTTTCGAGCCTGAAGAAAGGGAAAAATCTGAGAAAAAATAATTTTAGATTTTTTTTAGGAAATTTTAATTTTTGTGGCTTATTCTAAAAATAGTATTGACGGTGAGTATATCCTCACCTAAACTTAAATCACAAAAAAATATTTTCTAATAAAATAAACATGGATGACAAAAATGAAAAAGGCAAAGCTTTGGAACTGGCTATTGCTCAAATTGAAAAAAACTTCGGTAAAGGTTCTGTTATGAAACTTGGAAAAGACTCCAGGGTTCCAATAGAAACAATTCCTACCGGTGCTATTTCTTTGGATACTGCACTTGGAGGCGGTGTTCCCAGGGGCCGAATTGTAGAGATTTACGGACCTGAGAGTTCAGGTAAAACCACTTTAACTCTACATATTATTGCACAGGCACAGAAAAAGAATGGTGTTTGTGGATTTATTGACGCGGAGCATGCTCTTGATCCCGAGTATGCAGAAAAAATTGGTGTTAATGTGGATGATCTGGTTCTTTCTCAGCCGGATAGTGGTGAGCAGGCGCTGGAAATACTTGAAACATTGGTAAGGAGTAATGCATTGGATGTTATTGTTGTGGATTCAGTAGCAGCTCTTACTCCACGGGCTGAAATTGACGGTGATATGGGTGATTCGCATATGGGTCTTCAGGCAAGGCTAATGAGTCAGGCTTTAAGGAAGCTGACTGCTGTTATTTCCAAAACAAGGACAACTGTAATTTTCTTGAATCAGCTAAGGATGAAAATTGGAGTTATGTTCGGTAATCCGGAAACCACTACAGGTGGACAGGCACTAAAGTTTTATTCATCTGTTAGAATGGATATCCGGTCAATCGGTAAAATTCAGGATGCTGCTTCAATGGATAAAGAGCAGGTGGGTAATCGAGTTAGAGTTAAGATTGTAAAAAATAAAGTGGCTCCTCCATTTAAAATGGCTGAGTTTGATATTCTTTATAACAAAGGGATATCGTTTGAAGGAGATATTCTCGATTTAGCCACAAAGTATAATATTACCAGAAAAGCCGGTGCATTCTACAGTTACAAAGATACTAAGCTTGGACAGGGCCGTGAAAATGCAAAAATGTTTTTGGCGGATAAGGGTAATAAAAAGATTCTGGAAGCTATTGAAAAAGAAGTAAAGGCATATGCGTATGGTGATACAAAAGCAATTGAAAAATCAATTGAAAAAGCAAAAAATCAAAGTAAAAAAACATAAAATGCAGCTGAATGTTCCCTATCAACAGGTTTTGGAATACACTCTTCTCCTCTCTACAAAAAAACGCTACACAGTTTATGAAATGAGGAAAAAAATTCAGACTTACCTGAATAAAAATGCCGAAGCATTGAATGAGGAGGAGAAGGCTCAAATTCTTGAGCAAGTGGCTAGTCGCTTAATTGAATTAAATTATTTAAACGACAGTAAATTTGTTATGGATTATATTAGTGAAAAGTCCAAATTAAATCCTAAAGGCAAGTATTATTTTACCAGGGAGTTAATGAGAAAGGGCATTAAAGAGGAGCTTGTGCAACAATATTTTGACGAGAATGATTTTGAAGAAATTGAATTGGCTAAACGTGCATTAGGTAAAAAGGACCGTTTATGGAAAAGGCTTTCAAAATTTGATGCACGAAAGAAAGCATATCGCTATTTATCGGGGCGCGGCTTTAATTCAGAAACTATTTACAAAGTGGTGGATATCTACTATGGTAATAATAAGAGAGAATCTTATTAGAAAAAGATTCTCGTTTTTTATTTAAATAATTTTAAAATCCTATGCAAAGTCAATTTATTGCTGCTATTAATCAGCTATGTGATGAGAAAAATATATCTAAAGATACTGTTCTGGAAACTGTAGAAGCTGCATTAAGAGCTGCTTACAGAAAAGATTATGGGAACAAAGATCAGAATATTGCCGTTGAGATAGATCCTAATTCAGGTGTGGCGACAGTTTACCAATTAATGGAAGTGGTAAAGGAAGTTGAGCATGAAAATATTCAACTTACCTTGAAAGAAGCGCAAAAATACGACAAGAAAGCAAAAATAGGTGATGAAATCAAAATTGATGTGACTCCAACCAACTATGGGAGAATTGCTGCTCAGGCTGCCAAGCAGGTTATTATTCAAAGGATTCAGGAGGCTGAAAGAGATATTATGTATGATACTTTTAAAGATAGAGAAAATGAGTTAATTAATGCAGTTGTTCATAGGGTTGATGGAAATAATGTTTATCTGAATCTTGATAATAAAATCACTATGCTGCTTCCATATAAAGAGCAAATTCATGGTGAAAAATATTATTCGGGTCAAAGGTTAAAGCTTTACCTTGATAAAGTAATCAAAACTACTCGTGGTCCTGAGCTTTTGATTTCACGTACTCATCCGAACCTTGTTAGAAAGCTTCTTGAGCTGGAAATTCCTGAAATAAAGTCCGGTTTAGTTGAAATTAAGTCTATTGCCAGAGATCCGGGCGTTAGATGTAAGGTTTCTGTAATGTCCAAGGATGAAAAAATTGACCCTATTGGTTCCTGCGTGGGACAAAAGGGTGTGCGTGTCCAAAATGTAATGGATGAGTTAAATGGCGAAAGAATTGATATTATTGAATGGTCTGAAGATATGGAAGAATATATTCAAACCGCTTTGGCTCCGGCTAAAACTGCAGTGATTGAGCTTTTTGAAGATGATAAGCGTGCTAAAGTTTTTGTACAACCAGATCAACGCCCACTTGCGATTGGTAAACAAGGGCAAAATGTTCGTCTTGCTTCAATACTAACCGGTTGGGAAATAGATATTCTGGATATTAGTGAATATTCAGGTGGTAAATCTACAAAGAAAAAGGAAGAACAGCTTGAACTCGAAATTTCGGACCTGGGTCTTGATGAGGCTTTAGTAAATGCGCTTATGGACGCAAATTTAACCCTGGTTGAACAGCTTAGAGGTTTGACTGCAAAGGACTTTGCGGATATCGAGGGAATTGATGAAGAAGGTGCGGCAGCAATTGATTCCGCAATAAAGGAAAAGCAGGCTTAAAACTTTAAAAAATTTGGTTATTGTGTTATACTTATTTGATATCACTGAACCAAATTATTAATTGAGCGAAGAAGATAAAACACAAAATTCGGGTACAACAGCAGTACAAGGCAATGATCAGGCTGTTAGTGCAAATCAGCCTGAAAAGGCTTTAAAAAGTGATGCCTTGGCTCCTACCGGCGAGGTTGAAGCGGTAAATAGGGAACTTCAGGAAAAAGCCACCTTGCGAAAGGCTAAGGAAATGAATATTCCTTATGTAAACATTGCTAAAACACCTTTAAATCCGGACTACCTGAAAGCTGTAGAATTTGAGGATGCCAAAAGAGGCCGGTTGATACCATTTTTCAAAGTAGGGAAAAAACTGAGAATAGCTACGGATGATCCGAATAGGCCCGAAACCAAAGCGGTTATTGCGGATCTTCAGAATAATGATATGGAAGTGAGCGTGAATCTTGCTTCGACTTCAGGTATTGATGATGCTCTTAAGGCTTATGAAAAATCAGCAAGTGCATATAAAAAAGTAGATATAGTTGAAAAGGTTGAAGAAGGTAAAATTCAAAATTTTGCAAAGGAAATAGAAGACCTTTCCACCCTTCCCAAAAAACTTGAGGAACTAACTGCTGAACAGGGCCTAAATCTATTGAATATTGGTGCAATGAAAACCAATGCGTCTGATGTTCACTATGAACCCTATACCGACAAAGTAGAGGTTCGCTTTAGAATTGATGGTGTTTTAAATAAAGTTTTCGATTTAAAACCTGAGGTATATAAAAACATTTCGAATCAGATTAAATATGAGTCTAAAATGAAGCTTAATGTATATAATATTCCACAGGATGGTAGATATACATTTACTTTTAACGAAAAAACTGTGGCTGTTCGTGTTTCCTCAATTCCTACTCCTGAGGGTGAATCTTTTGTCTGCAGGTATCTTCCCGGTGGTAAAAAGCAGCTTAAGTTTGATGAACTCGGATTCCAGGGACTTGCATATAAGAAACTCGACAATGCTTCCAAGATTTCTCAGGGTATGATTTTGGTTACCGGTCCAACCGGAAGCGGTAAAACATCTACACTTTATTCTCTTTTATCAGTAATGAATACTCCGCAAAATAAGGTTATTACACTTGAAGATCCGGTTGAATATGCAATTGAAGGTGTTACCCAGAGTCAGATTGATGAAAAAGGCGGATATACATTTACCGACGGATTAAAAACTCTTTTGCGTCAGGATCCTGATGTTATTATGCTTGGGGAAATACGTGATATTGATACTGCCGAAACTGCATCCCAGGCTGCATTAACCGGTCATGTTCTTTTGAGTACTCTTCATACCAATAGTGCAATTGAGACTATTCCTCGTCTTATAAATATGGGGCTTCCCCCATTTATGGTTGCACCTACACTTGATACGGTTATTGCGCAAAGGCTTGTGAGGAGGGTTTGTCCGGACTGTGTTAAGCAGGAGCCCATAAACGATTCTGAAAAAAAAGCTTTTGAGCAGGTTATGACTAATCTTGAAAATGTTAATAAGTCTGCAGTTGTGCCGATTCCTGAAATGCTCCCCAAGGTGACAGGTTGTGATAAATGCAGCAACACAGGTTATAGAGGAAGAGTTGCCGTTGTAGAAATTTTTAATGTTACTTCAGAAATGAAAGATCTGATTTTGAATAATTCCAGTTCAATTAAAATGATAGTTGCTGCCAGAAAGGAAGGCATGATTACAATGCGTGAAGACGGATTTTTGAAGGTTGCGCAGGGGCTAACTACGCTTGAGGAGGTATATAGAGTAACAAATGTTTCATACTAGATCAGGCGTAGGTATTTTCCATCTAAGTTTCTAATTAATCCTTTTACTTCGAGTATTGAAAGTATTGAAAGAATTTGCTCAATACTTAGCCCGGTTTTTTTCAGTACCTGTGAAATTGATGTTTTTCGAAAAGCGGATATTGATGCAATTACTAACTTTTCCAAATTATTTAGTTTTAATAAAGGGCTTACTTCGGTTAGTTTCGGTTTTTTCGCGGGGACAAGATTTAATAATTCAATGATTTCCCTTCCGCTTTTAATTGGGTAAGCCCCTCCCTTTTGTAGTAAATCCAAGATTCCCTCAGAGTTTTTTTTCTCTATGTCGCCCGGGACTACAAAAACTTCTCTACCCTGCTCTAAAGCCATTCGGGCGGTTATTAAAGCTCCGGACTTTAAAGGAGCTTCTATTACCAGCGTAGCAATACTGAGACCACTGACAATTCTATTCCTTTTAGGGAAATGATATTTTTGAGCCTCGGTAGATCCCGGGTATTCAGAAATTATAAGTCCCCTGTTACTTATTTTTTCAGCTAATCCAGCATTTGCTACTGGATAGATGTTGTTTATTCCACTTCCCAAAACAGCGATTGTAGGAAGCCCGTTTTTTAAGGCTTCACTGTGAGCAATTGCATCTATACCAATTGCCAAACCGGAAACTATTACAATATCTAAAATTGAAAGTTCTTCGATTATTTTTTTACAAACTGATTTTCCGTATTCACTGTAAGACCTTGTTCCCACTATGCTGATAGCCGATTTATTTAAAAGGTCTAAATTTCCTCTATAAAATAACCGATGTGGCGGATCATAAATATTCTTTAATAAATTCGGATACAGTTCAGATGAGATTTCAATCATAGATAAAAATTAATTATCTATATTAAAAACTCATTACATTAAAAAATCCTAAAATTATTATTAAAAATTTAAATTAATATCTCCGCTTTTAACTTCGCCGATAATTAGCGATTCTATATCATTTTTTTTACAAATTTCTTTTATTTGATCAAAATCATTAGAGATCAATATCATTCCAACTCCCATGTTCCAGGTGCTATAAGCTTCTTCAACATCTACATTCCCAATTTTCATGAGTTTTTTAATCATTTCATGCGGTTCAGGTAGGCTATTTATATTTGCTCCCAATCCCGAATTTTTTAGTACACGGTTGATATTGCCGGGTATACCTCCTCCGGTAACATGCACTACTCCTTTTAATTCCACTTTTGCATCTTCTTTATACCTTCCATGCATATCCATGATTGCAGATGAATAAATTTTTGAGGGTGTAAGAGTTACTTGTCCCCATGTCATTTCAGGGTCGTACTTTTCAAACGCCCATCCGTCTCCAAATTTTTCATTTAGAATATGCTTAACCAAAGAAAATCCATTTGATCTGAATCCTGAAGATTTCAGGCCGATTATTTTATCCCCCTCTTTAATATCTTTTCCGGTAATTAATTTGTTTTTTTCAACTATACCCACTAGTGTGGCGTTCCAAAGATATCCATTTACACTATTGCCCAGTTCAGCAATTTCTCCACCCGGGATTATAATTTTGTGCTCAAGGCAGGCTGTTGAAAGCCCTTCCATTAATGGTGCGATCTTGCTGTCATCAAGCTTATCAACATCCAGGGTGTTTGTGAGAGATATTGGTTCTGCACCAACACATACAGCGTCGTCAGCTACCATTGCTGTTAAATCGTATCCAAGAGTTTTAAATTCATTAATTTTTTCTGCAATTTGAATTTTTGTACCAACACCATCGTCGTTTTGAACAAGATAATAATCTCCCATATCAATTGCACCGGTAAAATTTCCTGCATCAGTAACCGCTTGTCCAATTAAATTTGTGCGCCCTGAAAAAGTATTTTGAGCTGCCTGATAAGCAAGTGCCGAACATTTATCCCCCATTTCAATATCTACTCCAGATTCTTTATAAGTTGCCATAAAGTTTTTAATTATTTATAAGTAGCTTTTTCTTTATCACTGATGACTTGTCCTTCATCAAGTCTGATTACGCGTTTATTAATGTGATTAACTATATCTTTATTATGTGTTGAGAGAATTACAGTTGTACCTGACTTGTTTATTTCAAGAAAAAGTTTTGCAAGTGCTATTGCGCTATCCGGATCCAGATTTCCTGTCGGTTCATCCGCAAAAAGCAATTCGGGTGCATGTATCAGGGCTCTGGCGATTGCAGTTCTTTGTTTTTCGCCTCCGGAGAGTTCGTGTGGAAAAGCATTTCTAAGTTTTTCTATTCCGGTAATTTTGAGAACTTGAGCTGTTCTTTTATGTATGAACTTTTTTGAATAACCGCAAACCTCTAGTGCAAATGCGGCATTTTCAAATACTGTTTTTTTGGGTAGAAGTTTGAAATCCTGAAAAACTATACCGATTTTTCTTCTATATGCCTGTATTTTTGATGGTGAAAGGCGTGTAACCTGATAGTCATCCACTAAAATATTTCCATCATCAATATCTTCAGCCCCAATTAGGGCATGGACAAGTGTTGTTTTGCCTGCACCGGATGGACCTACAATTGAAACGAATTCTCCACCTTTTACTGTAAAAGTTACATCACTTAAAACCTTGTTACCCTTATAACTTTTAGTGACATTGTCTATGACTATCATATTTTTGTTTTATTGACGATTTAATTATAACAAATTCCTTTGTTTTATCTATGAAATTTTTCGTGGACCTCTTTTAGTTTTTTATTACTTAAGTGGGTGTAGATTTGAGTAGTTGTGATTGAGCTGTGGCCAAGCATTTCCTGAACTGATCTTATGTCCGCGCCGTTTATCAGGAGCTCTGTTGCAAAGCTGTGTCGAAGCGTGTGGGGTGTAACCTTTTTAATTATTCCGGCTTTGAGTGCATATTTTCGAACAATATTTTCGATTGATACGGTTGTTAAGCGGCGGGCTTCGTTATCAAGAATGTCGTGTTCTTTAAGTCCCTGTCCAAAGTTTATAAAGAGGGGCGAAAGCCCATCAGATCTGGTTTTTAAATAATTTTCAATAATTTGTGCAGCTTTTTTCGATAAAAATACTATTCTGGGCTTTCGCCCCTTTCCGCGCACCATAAATTCTCTTCTTTTAAGATCTACCTGCTCAATATCAAGCTTGGTAAGTTCACTTACACGAAGTCCGGTTGAGTATAAAGTTTCCAAAATTGCCAGATCCCGGGCCGCGTATTTTTTTGTTCTATCAACAGCCGCAAATAACCTATGCAATTCCTCCTTACTTAAAACCTCAACAGTTCGCTCCGGCATTTTTGCCAATTCGATTTTTTCAGGTGCAAGAGATTTTATATCGTTCTTTGCGAGATATTTTAAAAACGCGCGAAGTGCAATTAAATGATAATTCTGTGTTTTTACACCTAGTTGCTGCCCTTTGTCATCAATAAATCTGTTCAAATAAATTCGGTAGTTTTTAATTTTTTTTAAATCCAGTGTTTTGGGATCAATATCTTCAGCCAAAAATTCTTCAAACCTTTTAAGGTAATGAGTATAGTTTTCCAGGGTTTTTTGGGATCTGTTTTTTGCAATTTCCTGATACTCCAAAAAATCCTTAATGTATTTGGATATTTTCATGGAAGAAGAATACCATAACTTTTAAGCTTGGCCCAAAACTTCTTTTGCGTCTTCCAATGCGTCTTTTGTTAAAACATTTATCCGTCCGAAATAATTTTGAACAATGTTAGAGCTCTTTTGATCAGGTGCTGCATCCACTTCAGAAGCTCTAATTTCAGTTAGGGCAATAGAATTATTAACGCTTTTCTCAGCCAATTTTTTAGCAATATGCATGCGTACTTCCGGGTCTTTCTCAGAAACCAGTTTAGTCCAATAGTAAAACATTTTGTTAAAGCCATCCACCAGACTTTCAGAATCGGGCTTATCTTCAAGTTTTTCTCTCATTTTTTCATAAACCGGCTCAAGAGCGTTTAAAACTGTTTTTGCCAATTCAGACAAATTTGATTCTTTTTCTTTTTTTCCCTGGCCAACCACTTCTTTAGATGTAGTTGTTTTTGTCATTCTAGTCATATAATTTTTTTATTTTTACTTCAATTTATTATATCATAAGATTAAGCAAATTTCAATTTAATCAGATGATATTTACTCGTGAAAAGCTCGAAGAACTAGAGAAACAATCGCTTATGCCCTATGCAATACTTAGCAAAGAAAGTATAGGCAGAAAATATAAGGAGCCTGAGGATGAATATAGGCTATGTTTTCAAAAAGATAAGGAGCGGGTTATACACTCCAAGGCTTTTCGCAGACTTGATAAAAAAACTCAGGTTTTTATTTCCGGCACTGGCGATCATTATCGAACTCGCTTAACGCATACTCTTGAAGTTGCCCAAATTGCCCGCAGTATTGCAAGAATGCTTGGTTTAAATGAAGATTTGTGTGAAGTTATTGCGCTTTCACATGATCTTGGCCACCCCCCTTTTGGCCATACCGGCGAGGAGGCCTTAAATGAAGTTATGCAAGAATTCGGGCTTCATTTCGAACATAATGAGCAAAGTAAGCGCGTAGTGGATACCCTGGAAAAATCTCATCCAAAATATAATGGGCTAAATCTTAGTTTAGAGGTTATTGCTGGTCTTCTTAAGCATCAAACAGCTTTTGATCAAGCAAATGTAAATTTTGAGGTATCTCCTCATCTTGAGGCACAGGTTGTTAATATGGCTGATGAAATTGCCTACACAAATCATGATATAGATGATGGTCTCAGATCCGGGATTATTAATCTGGATGACTTAAAATCTTTCGATCTATGGAAGGAGGCAGAAACTTTTGCTTATTCAAAACATGGTCATAATTTGTCTGAAAAGGTTTATATTTCAAGAATTGTTAGCTCAATTATTAAACTTATGATTAAGGATTTATGCGAAGTCTGTGAACATAATATTAAAAAATTTGGTATTAATTCTATTAGCGATGTAAAGTCTGCAAAATTAAAAATTGTAACTTTTTCTTCGCGAATGCAGCATTTGATTAAAGAAATTCGGGAATTTTTGTATGAAAATTTTTACTATAGTCCGGATATCCAGGAATTTACACAAAAAGGGAAACGAAAAATCATTGAACTTTTTGGATTTTTCGTTGATTCCCCAAAAAGTTTGCCCTTACAATGGACTAAAGATGAAGAAACACCTATACTAATCAAAGATTATATAGCTGGAATGACTGATAATTATCTGATCTCGGAATATATGCGATTAATTAATAAATAAATATGCTTTGTCCCAAATGTCAACATTCGGATACCCGCGTGCTGGATTCACGTGATACAGACGGTCAAAAAGCGGTTAGGCGAAGGCGTGAATGCGTGGACTGTAATCATAGATTTACCACTTTTGAAAGGGTTGAAACCACTAATTTTTTGATTATTAAAAAGGATGGAACCCGTGAAAACTATGATAGACAAAAGGTTTTGCGCGGTATTTGGAAAGCCTGCGAAAAGCGTAAAGTAACTCAGGATCAGGTAAATACAATTGTAAATGACCTTGAGGAGCAGTGGGCCCGGCTTGGGAAAGAGGTTAATAGCGATTCTATTGGTCAGGGCATAATGGACAGCCTGAAAAATCTTGATGAAGTTGCATATATTCGTTTTGCATCGGTTTATCGCCAATTTAAAGACCTTGAAACCTTCAAAAAAGAGCTTCAAAAACTGCTTAAATAGGACCTCAATCGCTTGCTTTTTGTTTGTTTTTGTTGTATAATTGTTTAATAAAAACAAAACAAAAATATATGAAAAGCTTGAAATTTGTTCGAAAATTCTCGATTTTGGCCTTAGCTATGGGGCTTTTGATTAGTTCAAATATTGCCAATGCAAATACTCGTACTCCAATGAAAACTTCTGCTGTTTCTGAAACTGAAGTTGTTTCTGAAACTGAAGTTGTTTATAATAGAGAAATCCCTTCGGAATACTGTGAATATGATAAACCGGAGGATCAATTGTTTGATTCACGATTTATTGCAGTAAGGCGAAAACTTAAGGTTAATACCGGAGAAATTTTTAAAGTGAAGGTTTTTCTAAAAAATACCGGTAATATGCCATGGTTTAGTTCTGAAAGTTCATGTAATGGTCCCGAGATTTATCTTGGAACAGATAAGCCAAGGGATAGAAGGAGCTTGCTTCATTCATCAACATTAGAAGATATAGAGGATACAAATTGGGAGGGACCAAACAGAATTGGTATGGATCAAATTCGTACTGATCCGGGAGAAATTGCTTCCTTCACATTTTATTCAAAAGCTCCGGAGCAACCGGATGTTTATAAAGAATATTTCACTCCAATTATCGAAGCTGTAACCTGGATTGATGATAGCGAATTTTCTTTTGAGCTTATTATTGGTGAAGTAGATGAAGATGCTTCAACTCTTAGAAAAAAAATGAGCTTTGCCGCTGAAAGTGGTTCAGTACTTGATCTTGATCTGAATGCCCCAAAAACTATTCTTATAGATATTTCAGAGCAAAGAATGTACCTAAAACTTGGGGAAAAAATTATAAAATCTTTTCAGGTAAGTACCGGTAAATCGGCTACTCCAACTCCATATGGCACAACTCGGATAAGTTTAAAGCAGGAAGTCAGGATTGCCGGAACAGCTCCTCACTATATTATGCCAAAATTTATGATGTTTAGAGCGGGAGGTTACGGTATTCATGCATTACCAAGCCTTGCTTATGATGGTGGATACTTTTGGACAGAAGCCCGAAACCATATTGGGATTCCCGTAAGCCATGGTTGTATCAGGCTTCTACCCGAGGACGCGGATTTTGTCTTTGATTTTACTCCAATTGGTACTACAGTAGTCGTGCAACCTTAACAAACAAAAAAATGGAAGAAAATAATTTAAATCTACAAACTGACTCTACTCCTAAAGAGGAACCTAAAGCTAAATGCTTAAAAGTATGGCATTTGATTGTGGCTTTTGTAGTTGGAGGACTTGTAACTGCAGGTGTTTTCCTTGTTCCGTCTTTTGGTGGACAAGGATTTATTGGTGCTGATCAGGGAGTAACTGATCCTATGTCCGGAGTGACTGCGCCTACTGAAACAGTTACCGATTCAAAATATTTAACAGCTGAAGAACTTTTGAACGAAGCTCAGGATCTTAGAGCTGATGCAATGGATTTGTTACAAGAGACTTATGAGTTGACACTTTCAGATGATTCTGAGGAAGTTAGTGATCTTATTGGGCTCGCATTAAATTCAACAGATGATTTTGAATTAGCTGGATATATTATGCAAGCAATTAGTTTAGCTGAAGATCAAACCGTTAAGTCGAACTTGGAAGATGTGCAGGATCTACTGAGTCAAGCTTTTTCCAAACAAACAGAAGCTTCCGGAAAATTGGCTGTGGTCGGTTGCTCGATAGATTTTGCCTGACTATGAAGGTACATATCTTGTAGATCCCATATATCCGGGGCGTGTTTGAAGAATAAACGGTGCTTTTGTTCTGTTTCTGCATCCAGAGTACTTAGTTCTTTTTCAGATATGCGCCAGTAGTCCGGGATTGTTTGAAAAAATTCCTCGAAAATCTGATTAGCCTTACCATATTCTTCATTTTCGTAATAGAATTTTGCCAAATCGCGTAGTATTCCGGCATTTTTAGGTGCAAGTTCTTTAGCTTTGAAATATGCGTAATCTGCTTCTGCGATTCGCCCCTGGGCCTGAAAAATTTTTGCATAATAATATGTTGATCTAAAATCATCATTAAAAAATTTACGCCCAAAGGAGTTAACATACTCAGAGTATTCTAATATTTCCGGATCTGAAAATTCTGTGCCGGCTTTTTTTAATGTGTCCCCAAAATATAAAAATAAATCTCCCTGGTGAGGGTTTAATTCCAAGGACTTTTGAATATCCTCCATTCCGTCATTTACTTTGGCGGTTGTTAGTACTGAGTGCCCTTTTGCAAAGAGCGTATCTGAATGAATGGATATTACTGAGTTATAAATAATCCAGGTGGAAATAATAACTAAAGATCCTGCTACTAGGACGAAAATAGTATTTAGCCTAACTTTATAATCTTTAACATCCAGGAGATTGTTTAGGATAATTGCCAGTAAAGCTGCGAATATTAAATAGTGAATAGTAACAGGGAAAGAGAAAAAATTACTGATTAAGATTGAAATAAATGCAAGGGTGGAAAAAAGTAAAATTTTGTTTTTTTGAAGCGCCTTTCTTTTTTTGAATAATAAGTAAAAAATTCCGAATATGATTAATCCATATGCAATAAAACCAAGAATCCCCTGAGTTACAAGAATATTAAGCCACTCGTTATGGGCTCTATCAGGCAAGGCGTATAGATGCTCAAAATAATAGAGTTTTATAGGAAAATGTTTTTGGAAAGCAATTTCAAATGTTTCTAGCCCGGATCCCAGAAGCGGTTTATCTAAAAAACTTTTAATTGCTCCCTCCCACAAATAATATCTTGATCCCAGTGATCTTAAACTGGACGCATAAATAAATATATAAGCAAAGAAAGTTGCAATTGCTCCAAATACTACTGCAATTTTGTAGGATTTTTTAATTTTGCCTAATATGAGCACAAGAATACTGACAGATATCATCAATCCCAATAAAGAAGCTCGATTTTCAGATAGCAAGAGGCATAGTATTAAGAGAAAGACTAAGGGAACAAAATATTTCCGATTCTTTTGCTCTTTATCGAAGCTTAAATACAACCCTGCCCAAATAGGCAGCAGCAAAAACTGGCCAAAAAATGAGGGATGCCCAAGTGTTGAAAAACTTCTACCAACATATTCGTTAGTATCCAAGTTTTCTGACATTCCATAAAATCCAAATTGCTGCAAAATTGCTATTATGCTTGTAATGGCTGCAATTAGGCATAGAAAAATAAAAAAACTTTTCACCTTATCTTTATCCTTAAAAATCCCCAAAAATATCACAAAGATCCCAATAAATATAAAATGACTATACAAACCCAATACACGGTTGTAACTTCCCCAAAAACTCAATTCAGGCGCAACAGAAAATATGGTGGAAAGTATTAAACTAACCAGCCATACCCCCAAAAATCCATAAACATATTTATTAAAAGGAAATGAAAATTCCCCTTTCCGCAAAAACTCAATAATTATGTAAACAAGGCTGATGGCAAAGAATCCCGCTAAAAAATGTAATTTGGGCAGCTCGAAAATATTGAAGCCAAGCGGGTTAAAAACCAGCACCGCTAGCAAAATCAAAAAAAATGGATTAAAAGTTCTTTTCATCAGCACTATTTTATTTGTCTAATTTACTATATAATTTGTTCCCGAATTTTTAAATTAAAAAATTGCAAATGTCGGAAATTTTAAAAGATTTAAATAAAAAACAGGTTGAGGCAGTAACTCATTTTAATGGGCCGATGCTTGTAATTGCAGGTGCCGGTAGTGGAAAAACGCGGTCACTAACTCATAGAATCGCATATTTGATAAAAGAGCGAAATATAAGTCCCTGGAATGTGCTGGCGGTTACTTTTACAAATAAGGCTGCCAATGAAATGAAGCAGAGAATTGTAAAACTTCTTTCAAACAAGGATGAATTAAATTTTATGGAAACTTTTGGTGATCTGTTTGGTGCGGGTGAAATTCAAAAACTTAGCTCCCATGATATTCCTACAATCGGAACCTTTCATTCAATTTGCGTACGCATCCTTCGAAAAAATATCCACCTGCTTGATTATGAGAATACCTTCGCAATTTACGATATAGCTGATCAACAGATTTTAATAAAGCGGATCATGAAGCAAATGATGCTTGATCCAAAGCGCGTGAATCCAAAGGCAGTGTTAAGCCATATTTCCAATGCTAAAAATCAATTAATTGGCCCTAAAGAGTATTCCAGATATGCATCCGATTATTTTTCTGAAAAAGTAGCTGAAATTTATCCGCTCTACCAGGCTTCACTACAGCGCAATAATGCATTGGACTTTGATGATATAATTATGAAAACCGTTGAACTTTTTGAGAACAATCCAAATATCCTCGATCAGTACCAGGAAAAATTTAAATATATTTCTGTAGATGAGTACCAGGATACAAATAAAGCACAATTTGTGCTTATAAATCAGCTTGCCGCAAAATATATGAATCTAACTGTAATTGGGGATTCGGACCAAAGTATTTATGGTTGGCGGGGGGCAACCATACAAAATATTCTTGATTTCGAAAAACATTACCCCGATGCAAAAATTGTTCTACTTGAACAAAATTATCGTTCTACCCAGGTTATTCTGGATGCTTCAAATATAATTATAAAAAAGAATTCCATGCGCCGCGAAAAAGCGCTCTGGACTGAAAAAGAAGGCGGTGATCACATTAAAATTAAAGTATCGGATAATGAAAGGCATGAAGCTGAACTAATTGCCCAGGAAATTATTAACCTTAACGCAGACCGTGAAGCGCCCGATTTTAATGAATTTGTTGTTTTATACAGAACAAACGCGCAATCTCGTGTACTTGAAGAAGTTTTTCTTCGTTATGGGCTCCCCTATAAAATCGTTGGTGGCATCCGCTTTTACGAACGTAAGGAAATTAAGGATATTCTTGCATATCTGCGGCTTATCCAAAATAAAAACGATTCTGTGAGCCTACTTCGAATAATCAACACTCCAAGTCGAAAAATTGGTGAAAGAACTCTTCAGGTTATTCAATCTTTTGCACTCAGCCATAATCTACCAATATTTGATGCCATGCTTCTTGCAGCAGATATTCCGGAGCTTTCGGAATCAAAGGCAAAGGACATTGAAAAATTTATCAAACTTATTAAAGATTTGCAGCGCAGCAATGCGGAGTTTCCTGCATCCGGTATGATAAAGCAGGTTTTGGAATATTCCGGTTACAAAAATATGCTGGATGACGGTTCTGTTGAAGGTGAGGCTCGGCTTGAAAATATTCGCGAGTTAATTTCAGTTGCCCAAAAATACGATAAGTTGGATCCGGGGACTTCTTTAAGTATATTTTTGGAAGAAGTTAGCCTTATAGCAGACATTGATACAGTTGATAATTCTGATAATGCTATCACATTTATGACAGTGCATTCAGCAAAGGGCTTGGAGTATCCAAATGTGTTTATTGCAGGTCTTGAAGAAGGTATTTTTCCTCATAACCGTAGTCTTTTGGATAAAAGCGAGCTTGAAGAAGAGCGTCGGCTTATGTATGTGGCAATGACTCGTGCAATGGAACGG
>WJKE01000039.1 GCA_014729275.1 Candidatus Peregrinibacteria bacterium
GTTCGTAAGCAGAATTTTAATAAAATAGTTATTGTTAAGGAGGAAAAAAGTGAATATAAGAATTATGATTTTGGCACACCATATTTTGAGCAGGTTTTAAAATTACAATCTGCAGGGGCAAGTAAAATTTATCAACTCTTAGATAAAAAGTGGGGTTTTGAAACAATTGAATTGAATGCTTTCATTAAAGTTTTAGATTCTAAAGATCGAATGGATTTTTTTAGCAATATTTCCAATGTTGAGAAAGTCCAAAAATTGTTTGAGGCGTTTGATTTGTATGATGGTCAGGATATGGAAAAAAGTTTTTGGAACATTGAGAGTCAGTTTCATTATTTTTCAGGAGTTTTGGAAAATTTTGAAAATATTGGTAAGTATAGAAATGGTGATTTATTTGAAGAAATTTTTGAAGAGGGTGTTGATATGGATTTGTTAGATCATTTGGCTTCTTTAATGGTATTTGATGATCCGAATAATTTTAGAAAAATTAAAGATATCTTAGTTGAAGAATATAAATATAGTATGAAAGATATAGCATCAGTTTTATTTGTATTTAAGGACGTAAGCAGTGTTGAGGCTTTAAAAATTTTGTCTGATTTTAGTACAAAGGAATTAGTGGAATTTGCTCAAAAAGAATTTATTGATGGGAAAGAAGTTTATCCAACTGGTATTTATATTCCAGTTGAGCCTCCTTATTCTCACATGATTTTTGCTTATGAAATGAGTGAAATTCCAAATGCTATGGATGTGATTAATCGTATGAAAGGTTTTGGTTTAAATATCGGAGATATTGGTAAGTTTAAGAATTTTTATAGGAATTTAGATTTATGGGGTATGCGTAATGAGATACTTAATGATAATGAGTTTTTAAAATTTTATTTGAAATTTAGTGATAAATATTCAGTCCAAAAGGGGGCCGATACTACTTTAATTGAAATTTTGAACTTATATCGCAAGGTTAAAGGAGATCCCGAAAAAATGAATTTTATTAATTCTTACGAATTTGCTGATATTTATAAGTTTATGGAGTTGCATTTTAAAGATGAATTTGATTTTGCAGGTGCGAGCTTTACTTTGGTTTATGAAATGGCTGATAAATCAAAAGAAATTCAACGAATGGTAAAGTCTTTGGAGGATGAAGGAGAGTTAGTGTATAAAAATGATTTAGCATTGATAAATCAAATTGTTAGAAGGCCTGAATTAGAAAAATTAATTTCAGATAGAAAGGAAATGGAGAGGATCGTGGCGGAAAAGATTTTAACAAGGGTTCCTGTTAGGCCTGAGGAGGAACAGTTTGAGTATAAGGTACAGGCTGAATTGATCGATGAAGAATATTTGGCTGTTATGCCAAAGTTGCAATTGTTAAGAGCTTGTATGATTAATGATGCTATAGATTCTAAAGTTTTCACTGATCATTTGGGAGAAATATTAATTAAGGATTTAGAGAATGAAAATAGTGAGATTGGTGGGGAATTAATTTATAAGGATGGTGAATTGTTTTTGCAGGATATGATTTCAAGAAATACTAGAAATAATTCTTTTGCTCATATTGAATCAGTTGTAGTAGCTGAAGGTGTTACTAGTTTTCACTTACATGCTGTTCCGGCTATTTATGAAAATGATGGAGGGGCTTCTTATTGGAACTATAAAAAAGTTGATTATAATGGGTTATTTAAAGATTTGAAGGATGGAGGATATCTGGGGAAATATGATCAGATTGTTAAGTTTGATCATAATTTGAATAATATTGTAAAAATGCGAGTTGCTGACTCTGATAATCCGAAAGAAAATGAGCAAAAGTGGATGGATATGTTGGAGAAAAATTATAATTTTGATTTTTCTCATGATGCTGGTCCGAGTAGTAAAGGCGGTAATGGAGCTGCGGGGGATACGGATTTTGTTTATTCAATTAATTCAACAGATTGCGTTTTTACTCCTACAGGGTTTTTGCAAAATGAAGATGGTACTCTTGATAAGACAAAACTTAGGATGAATGTTGATATGTATTATGCTGATAAAACCGATTCAAAAAATCAAAAAATAAAATTACTTGATTTTGGAGAATTTGTAATTGATGTCGATGATTCCAATTTTAAATAAGAACTGCCTTAGGCTGCGTCTTTTTTCTGATCGGGGGGTGGGTTGCCAGGGTGACTTTGTTATGGAGGAGTGCGGCGGTTTCGGTGGTTTTGGCTAGTGATTTTCGTCGTAAAGCTTGATTTGCATCAAATTCTGCAAATGGGTCTAAGGTTAAAGGGCTTAGGGCTACAAGGAAGAAAATTCGTTATTTAATAGATCTTGTTCGGAAGAGGAGGAGCTAAATGGATTAATTTTTGTTTTGAAAATCCAACTTGGGTTTTTGTAGCCGGCGGGAGTAACTTCTAGCCAATCAAAAATTTTGGCGCCTTTTGTTTTTGCCCAGGCAATCATGTGTGGGTTTGAGGTTCGTAAATAATATGAAATTAGTTTTCCTTTTTCTTTTGCCAGGCGAGTCATTTCGTCTTTTGCGGCTTGATATAGAGCTGTGGTTTCGCCTTCGATTTGTGGATTTTCGTTTGTGGTAACAATAATTGTTGAAAATTCTATGCCGTAGTAATGGAGTATTAGCGCTTTAGACCCCATTTCAAAGATTCGAACGAATTTTGAGGGTTTACTTAAATTGGTGTTTTTGTCAAAAAGTTTAAGGAATTTCTCTTCCTCTTCTAAGGTGGGGGCAAATTGGCGGGGCTTAACTGTGTTTTCGAATAATTCTGACGAAATTAACTCCTGAACCAGTTTGACTGTATCAAATTCAGGGGCGTATATTGGTTCAGGTGGAGTTGAATTGTTGTCGAATTCTGACAGCGAAGGTGATTCTAGCTTCATAATTATCAATTTTGGTAATATATTTTAAATGAAAAAGTTAAAAAAGCAACGTAATTTGCTTGTTAGAGGGGTAATTTTTGTTTTTGTGGTGGTGTCTTTGTGGCTTTATCATGGGGAGTTTTATAAGCAATTTGAATGTTATTTAACGGGGCAGGCCAGCATAATTAAGGCTGAGTGGCATATGGTTGTGCTAAATATTGTGCTTTTTTTGTTGTTACTGCTTCCTTTATCTTTTAGGAGAAAGGCTAAATGGGGCGAATATGGGATTGTTGCGGCCTTTTTTGTGTCGCTTTTTATTGAGATGTATGGTTTTCCTTTAACTATTTATTTTGCTTCAAGATATTTTAGTGAACCGGTTGCGTGTGCGGATACGGTTTTTGGCTTTAAGTTTTGGGGGGTGAGTTTTGGTATGGAGGTGGCGATGATTTATGCTGCTATTTTGATTACCATAGGAACTATTTTGATTGTTTGGGGATGGATAACATTGTATAGACAGAGTAAAAAGAGTGAGTTTGTGGTGAGCGGCATTTATAAATATTCGCGTCATCCGCAGTATTTGGGGTTTGTTTTGATTGTTTTTGGGTGGTTTATTGATTGGCCGACTTTAATAACAGTGATTTTTGCGCCAATTTTGATCTATAAGTATATAAAAGTGTGTAAAACTGAGGAGCGTGAGCTTTTGGCGAAATATCCGGATTATCAGGAATATATTGACAAAGTGCCGTTTTTTGTATGATAATTCTTTCTAAGTTTGATTAATCAATTTGTATGGCTTGTAGGTTGAGCTCAAATAGTTTTGAAAAACATCTTAATAAGGTGGAAGAGGAGTTTGCGCCTGAGCATATTGAAGAAGTGCGTCAAGGATTTAGGGACGCCGGAATGTCGACAAATGTTGTGCGATTAATCGATCATGCTGATAGTGGGACTGCCGGAACAGAGGTTGCAGGGCTTTATGAAGTGCAAAGTGATAATGTTGGCTTGGCTTCAATGGAGGTTATTGAACGGATTAGTCAAGGGGGAAAAGGTAGTGTTAGAGAGCAAATTCGGGCAACGCTTGATCATGAGGGGCGGCATCAACATTCGCGTAAAAAGGCACAAGAAAGAGGAGAATTAGGGTTGATAGCGGAAAATATGGGGCAAGAAAGTGATATGTTGTTGCAGGAATTGATGGCAAGTGAGGGTACAGAGCGCTTTGATGCGTATAATTCGGTTCGTTCCAGGGCTATGAGCGTGGTTAATCAGACCGGAATGACCCGAAATCAGGTAAGAAAAGCCCTTTATGATGGTCGAGAAGCGGAAATAGTCGATTCCTGGGCGAATTAGCTTGACAGTTTCTGTTTAACATGTTTTAATGATAGGCTTATTTTTAATAACTATTTATGGAAACACATAAATATTTTCGTTTGGAAGATTTGAAAATGGGGATGAGTGAAATTTCTACGGCTAATTTTGTGAATTATTTTACTGCAAATCTATCTGACTTTAATCCTTTAAGTAGGATGATAATTAAATCACTTATTCGAAATAATGGTGTTAATGCCGACGATTTGAGGATTATAGCAGATTCGATGAGCGAATTTTATTCTGAGGAAGAAGTGGTTGATAGGGTGTATGAACTTCTTGAATTGATAGAGGAGCTTGAGCTTGAAGAAGAGGATGAGCTTAATTCTATTCAAATGAAGGATCGTGGCAATTATATTGAATTAAACCCAGTGACTAGAGATTATTATATTGATAGGTATGAGGTTGCTCGTGATATTTTTATGACTCAGATGAGATTTACTTCTATGGTGGATGAGCCTAAATTTGATGAAAATTTAGTTGTATCTCTTTATAAAGTGAAAATTTTAGAAGAATTAGCTTTGAAGGGTGCTGTTGGAGTAAATTATTTAGCATCTCAAATGGCTTCTGATTATTGTGCTTATTCTGAAGAAGATTTGAATGCTTATAATGCTTTTAAGAAAAATCCTGATTTAGGGGTTTATAATGGCCAAATACCACCTTTTGTTTGTAAGGTAATTCTTGGTCCTTGCAGAGGCCTTAATTTTGAGCAATTTGAAGTTGCGAGAGATTACGTTTTGAATAATCGTTAATCTGATTTTTTCTTCAAGCTTAAATACAAGCTGTTTATAAAGAAAATTGTGAGAGCGGCCATGAATGATGAGAGCAGCACGTTTAGTGCGTTTCCAATGTGGAATCCGGCTGGTGATGTGAAGAAATCTTCTAGGAGTCTTAGCAATATTTCGAAAGGGATTATGAAGGCCAGTGCAAATATGATTGAGGCAAATACGTAGTTCCAGAAAACTTTTCCGAAATTGCCCTTAACTGTGTCTATACTTTTTTGAAGGGCTTTTCGTCCGTAAATGTTTTGATCGACCATTGCGTATAAAGTTAGTGAGGCGCGCGTTCCTCTTAAAATTCCAAAAACTACAGCGTTAATTACTGCTGCGAATCCTAAAATTGTCAGAATTATATTTACCGGTCCATACCAAGAGGCTGAAGTGGATCTTTGCATTGCTTCGAGCGCATTTGCATCAGGTCCTGCCGGCCCCATACCTGCTGCAGCGAATGCATTAATAAAAGCGTAAAGGAACATTACAATTATTAGCGGTAGGAAGGCTACTTTGAATACGTACCAAAAAGATGTGAGGCCTGTAATTATGGCGGTTTTTAAGTGGTCGAAGGTCCAGCGCATGTGAGTGCAACAAGCAATATCGTTTTCTTTTAGTGCTTTTTGGCTGGCTTTTATTAAGGTTACTGAAAAAATTAATCCAGCTAATGCTGAAATGATGGTGTAGATTAGTCCCCATCCAAACATTGGCCAAATTGCTTGTGATTGGTAGGTACTTAAATTTATTGAATCGAATGCTTCTTCGCTGAAGCCAAATCGGAAGGAAGCAAAATCCAAGAAGGATATTATTAATGTGAAAATTATTATTATGGGGAAGAAACTTATTGGTTGTGTGA
>WJKE01000040.1 GCA_014729275.1 Candidatus Peregrinibacteria bacterium
ATCATTTTAGACAGCAATATTTGCTGGATAACTGTATTGGTAAGGGACGGGTTTTTCATGGCAGAAGTAGTATTACCCAGAGGAAAACATAAATTATCTCAGACTGCATATGCCACTATACAGCGATAATAGCCGCAATCCCGCAAGAGAAATAGCAGTTTAATATATGTTAGGGCTATAAAGGAATGAAATCATATGCCAATAATTGATTTACATGAAAAACCGTTTTCTCCTGAAACAATTGCAAAGCTAGAAATATTTGAAAGCTATTTTGAAGCGTGGTTGCCGGTTTTTATTCATACTAAATATTTTAACGAAATTATCGTTTGTGATTTCTTTGCCGGGACTGGCTATGATCTCAATGAAAATGAAGGTAGCCCAATTCGGATATTAAATAATATCAACAAATACAAGAAATCAATTATCAAAAGTTCGACAAAAGTACATATTATATTTAATGAGTTTGATAGATCGAAATTGGATGAATTGAAGTCACAAGTTGATGAAATCACTTCAGAAATTGACATTGGTAATTTGCTAACTATTAAGTATTTTAGTACAGATTTCAAAGAATTATTTGAAGATATTCAAAGTGATCTTATTAAAAAACCAAACCTACTGTTTATTGATCAAAATGGGATTAAACAAGTTACAGAGGAAGTTTTTCGTTCACTTATAGAATTTAATTGTTCAGATTTTTTGTTTTTTATTTCATCGTCCTATTTTAAAAGGTTTTCAAGTGAAGATTGTTTTCAGAAATATTTCCCTGATTTAAACCCTGTTGATATTAGTAAGATAGCACAATCAAACATCCATACATTTGTATTAAATTACTATAAAGAAAAGATTCCTGAAGGCAACCAAACAAAAATTTATCCATTTACTATAAAAAAAGAAGGAAATATATATGGTTTGGTTTTTGGATCAAAACATCCGCTTGGTGTAGATAAATTTTTGAATATTGCATGGAGAGCTAATAAAATTAATGGTTCAGCGAATTTTGACATTGATGGTGATATTCCAGATGCACAATTAAATATTTGGGGGGAGAGTAAACTAACCAAAATTCAGAAATTTACTCAAGAGCTAAAGCTCTTTTTAAAGACAAAAGATAGGACTACAAATAAAGAAATATATGATTATACATGTGAACAAGGTTTTACTGCAAAGCATGCAACCGATCTAGTCAGGAAATGGAAGAATGACGGTTTCCTGATTTTTGAAGGACAACCATGCATAAATTATAGCAATTGTTATAAAAATAATAATCTTAAAATAATTAAAATTGCAAGTAAATACTATGGCAACTAATAGCAAAATTGAATGGACAGAATCTACTTGGAACCCAATTACAGGATGTACAAAATTTAGCCTGGGTTGCCAAAATTGCTATGCTGAAAGAATGGCAAAAAGATTACATGCTATGGGGAACAAAAATTATCGTAATTGTTTTACACCAACATTTCATCCGCATATGCTAGACAAACCACTTATATGGAAAAAAAGTAGAATGATATTCGTGAATTCAATGAGTGACACATTTCATGAAAATATTGACGACAAATATATATTGAAAATTTTTAGAGTTATGAATATAGCAAGATGGCATACATTTCAAGTGTTGACAAAACGAACCGAAAGACTAAAAAGAATTGCAAAAAGTTTGAATTGGACCCCCAATATTTGGTTGGGTGTTACAATTGAGTCAAATGATTATATAAATAGAATTGAGGACTTAATTTCCTGTAATGCATCAACAAGATATATTTCATTTGAACCGTTGTTGTCATCTATAAATAATGTGAACTTGGAAAATATTAATTGGGTAATTGTGGGCGGGGAATCAGGGCCCGGAGCAAGGATAATGCAAAAAGATTGGGTTGTTGAAATTCGGAATCAATGCCAAAATAATAATGTACCATTCTTTTTTAAACAATGGGGCGGTGTCAATAAAAAGAAATCCGGCCGGGTATTAGAAAATAAAATTTGGGACGAGATGCCGGTTAGCCCTAACCAGCGCATGAACACGGACAAAGTTGCTTGTCACGGCCTTTGAAACAAAGCCCGCGCCAAACACCTTTGCCGATTATGCACACATTATCCTCAAATAAATAAAGAGCGATAATCATGAATTGGAAAGACTACGAAAAAGAAGCACAGGCCTATTTTCCACGGATGTATCCTGGGGCGCAAATTACTTACGACACTAAGGTCTTAGGGCGCTATTCAAAAAATCAACGTCAAATTGACGTATTGATTGAGGATGAAAAAGCCGGATTTCCGTAAAAGTCGCAGTTGACGCAAAATACTTCTCTCAAAATATAGGGTAGACGGCGGGAAAATCTATCCACTCTAAGATTCCCGTCGCTCCGCTCCGGGAATGACATGGGTTGCCATCCTGCGGAACGAAGTCATGGTGTGATGCACATATTCAATCTATTGCAATGCGGGCACATGATCAACATTAAGAATAGGTTTGATAGGAACGGGTCTTTATTAGTATCATGGGTAAGGAAAAAAGAAAGGACCGCTATGAAATACAAAAATATGAAATCCATTGCTGTTTGCGGAATTTTTATTCTCGGATTGCTTGCTTATGCTTATCCCAATGATATCCCCGATCCGGAATCTTTTTTCGGGCATAAGCCCGGCGCTGACTTCAAGCTGATCAGATGGGAAAAGATCGTCGAATATTTCAATCTTCTGGGAGAAAATTCCGGCCGCATTGACGTGCAGGAGCTGGGAGAAACCACTCTTGGACATCCATTCATTTTAACCATCATCTCATCTCAAGAAAATTTGGCGAATCTCGAAAAATACCGGAATATTTC
>WJKE01000041.1 GCA_014729275.1 Candidatus Peregrinibacteria bacterium
ATAAAATTTTCGTGTCCGGCATGAAGATAGTCGAATGTTCCAAAAACCATTACTAATTTTTCTTTTGGCTTATTTTTCATGAATTTATTGAAGGTAAGACTAAATTTATTGTAAGTAATCCGACCATTGTGAGAATTGTTACTACAAGAAAAGCGGTATCTACAATTTTGTGATCTTTTTCCGGGTCAAAAAGTTTTAAGCGGATGGATGAGAGTCCATATACCATTCCTGTAATTATAAATGGGATGTCCATTATTTTGTTTACAATAAAAGCGTATTTTATTGCGATTTCATTGGCCAAGAGCATGGCTGAAGTTAGATGTATTAGTCCACTTACAATGAAAAATACAAGCGAGACTTTTTTGATATTTTGAATTGTTTCCATACGTCATGAATTATAAGCTTTTTGTACTGTTTTTCAAGCAGTTACTTGTTAAAAGGTCCCGGTTTTGACAAAAATTATAAATAATCTTCGATTTTTGGCTTTTTATTGTATACAATTTAACGCTTATATTAAGCTATGTTTTTAGGTGCAAAACTATATTTGTTTGATGTAAGCCAAAAATCATATAGAGAAAAATCGAGGATTTTTTAGGTTACTTGTTTTTTGCGAAATAAATTTGTAAACTTGTGGCATGATTGATGAAGAATTGGTAAAACATGTGGCGGCCCTGGCAAGAATTCGGCTTGCTGATGAAGAAATTTCGAGATTTTCCTCTCAGTTGAGTTCTGTTTTGGATTATATGAAGATTTTGGAAGAAGTGGATGTTGAGGGAGTTGAGGAGACCAGTCAGGTTACCGGTCTTAAAAATGTGATGGAAAAGGATGAGATTTTGCCTTCTCAGAGTACTAGAGAGGAGATGCTTGAGTGTAGTGAACTTGAAAAAGATTCTAACCAGGTTCGGGTACAAAAAACAATTTAAATGGAATTGAATAAACTTACAATTAGAGAGGCGATGTCCGGTTTGCGAGCGAAAAAGTTTAGTAGTGAGGAATTAACTTTGGCTTGTCTTAAAGCAATTGAGGAAAGGGACAGTGAAATAAATGCATTTATAACGGTTGATGGGGAGGGAGCAGTGAAATCTGCGCGCGGAATTGATAAACGGTTGGCTGCGGGTGAGGAATTACACGATCTAGCAGGGATTCCGGTTGCTGTTAAGGATATTTTTAATACCATGGGGGTAAGGTCGACTTGTGCTTCGCCAATATTGCGGGATTTTGTGCCGCCTTATGATGCAACGGTTATTGAGCTTTTGAAACAGAAGGGGATGGTGATGATTGGCAAGACTAATATGGATGAGTTTGCGTGCGGCGCGTCAACTGAGCATTCCTGTTTTGGGGTTACGCGGAATCCGCATAATACCGAAAGGGTTTCGGGTGGGTCTTCAGGTGGGAGCGCCGCGGCATTAGCTGCTAATATGAGTATCTATTCATTGGGTACCGACACTGGTGGCTCAATTCGTCAACCAGCATCTTTTTGTGGAGTGCATGGCCTTAAAGTTACTTATGGCCGCGTTTCCAGATCCGGAGTTACATCATTGGCATCTTCCTGGGATACAATTGGTCCGTTTGCCAGGAATACTGAGGATATTGCTACTATTTTGCAGGTATTGGCAGGCAAGGATAGGCGTGATTTAACAACATCTCCAAAGGAAGTTCCAAACTATGCTGATTTTTTATCTCAGGATATAAAAGGTATGACTATCGGTCTTCCCAAAGAGTATTTTGGTGAAGGTGTTGATACTGAAGTAAGTGAGGCGATTAAAAATAAAGTTTCTCAGCTTGAAAAATCGGGGCTGAATGTAAAAGAAGTTACTCTTCCGTATACAAAGTATGCAGTAAGTGTCTATTACATAACTATGCCCGCTGAATTATCAGCTAATCTTGAGCGTTTTGATGCAATTCGTTATGGAAAGAAACCTGAAGATACTCCCCATAATATGATTGAATATTATTTTAATGCAAGGGGAGAAGGCTTTGGCGATGAGATTAAGCGTAGAATTATGATAGGAACTTATGCTCTAAGTGCCGGTTATTATGATGCATATTATAAGCGTGCCATGAAGGTTCGAACCAGGATTATAGAAGATTTTAAAAAAGTGTTTGAAGATGTGGATGTCCTTGTGGCACCGGTTTCACCTTTCGTAGCTTTTAAAGTTGGTGAAATGGTGAATGATCCTTTGGCAATGTATATGTCGGATGCTTTAACTATCCCGGCAAGTGCTGCAGGTATTCCGGCATTGTCTGTACCGGTTGCCAGTAATAATGAGGGAATGCCTATTGGTATGCAGATAATAGCTCCTCAATTTGAGGAAGGGAGATGTTTGAAGCTTGGACATGCTTTGGATAACTTAAAATAGGCAAAGATTTTTTTCTTTCAGTTCTTTCTTTTCTTTTTTGAGAGGCTTTGATATTTCCGAAATCGAAGCTTTTACTTCTTCTTCCGATAAAGGAGCCAAAAGCGAATTTTTAACCCTTTCATCCTGAAAATTTACATTTGTATGGTTCCAGCACATATTAAAAATTGCTCTTTGACTGTTTGCAATTTCAGTAGATTCAATAATCATGCCGATTAATTCATCTTTAAAAGATATTATGGCGACTTTGTCATCGTAAATGTTAATTTCGTTTGTAATGTTCAGCTGAGACTCGGGAATCAGTTGCATTCTTCTGAAATATTTTTCATCTTCCCGGTGTACTTTTTGACCGATTGCGTCATCCGGACAAATACCTTTTAGAAAAATACGTTTTTCAGCTCTTTTTGCAACATATTCTTTATCGTAATTTGGCCAGATTTCTCGTATTTCTTTTGAATTCGAGTAGTTTAAAATTTCAGTTTTGGCAGTTAGAGTATCTGTGTAAATGGATTTTATTCCTTCAAGCCCTTCAAAATACCTAACCCTGGGATGCGCAGTCTCTCCTGTTAATTGTTTAAATTTTGGAATTGCAGTTCGCAAGTCGTTTGTACGTTTTTCGAATTCTTCAAGCAAAATATCAGGATCAGTTCCATTAAAATACTTTACTTTATTTTTTGTAAAATGACTTACAAGCCCTTTTTTCTTTAACTTGTCGAGTATATCGTAGGTGGTAACTCTATTAATTTTAGCTGTAGAAGCAATCGTCGACACGGGTGCGGTTCCATTCTCTATGCAAGCAAGATAAACTTTGGCTTCTTTAAGATTAAGGCCCAGGTTTTTTAGAATCTCGATAAGTGCGATTTCCATATGTAAAGAGGTTAGTTGTAGAAAATATCGACGACGGGAGTGATTGTATCATAAAATTTTAATTGCAACAGTCCCAAATAAATTTTTCTATTGCAAGCGCGGCCTCACTGATGTCTGTTTTCCTTATTCGGATTTTTCCTGTTTTTAAGCTGATTTCAATGTCGAGTAAGTGGGCGTAAATGCTTTTCAGTTTTTTAGCACTGAAGTTTTTGGATTGCTGCATGCTTTTTTGAATGACAAAAGGATGCTCTTTAAGTGTTTTTGTAATGATAGGTTTGGATTCGCCTTTTGAAACCAGATAGTGGACCTGAATTAGTACGCGAAAATGTCTTATAATCATGTAGAAAATTTTTGTTAGCTCCTCACCGGACTCAATCAGGTTTTCGAAGGTTTTTATTGATTCTTTAATTCTTTTTTGGGAAAGATAATCTGTTAGTTGAAAAATTGAGGAGCTTAATGAAGGTTTAATTAATCGCGCTATTGTTTGTTCAGTGATTTCTCGATTTTGGCTAAAGCTTTTTAATTTGTTTAGTTCGCTTGAAAGTCGCCAAAGATCTGCGCCAATTTGTTGAGCTAAAAGATTTGCATTATTTATTGTAATTTTCATTTTTTGCTTTTGGGCTTCGGCCATTATCCATTTATTTAGCTCGATAGGGGGGAAGGGTTTGAATTCTTCGGTTTTTCCGATTTTTGTGATTTTTTTATAGAGACTTAGTCTTTTATCAGCTGGTTTGTTTTCGTGAAAAACCAGAATGCAGAAGTCCGGTGTTTTTAAAATGCTTTCTGCCATTCGTTTTTTTATATCTTCTTTTGCCTGGAATATGTTTTTTATAATGATGAGTCTTTTGTCGCATAGAAAAGGCAGGGAAGTAAGGTCGGTTTCAAAATTATTGATGTCGATTTTTTCTCCGTCAAAAATTTCTATATTGCTGTTTTCGCCAAATTTTTTTTTGAATTGGGTCTTCCAAAATTTTACCTTTTGAAGGCTTGTGTAAGTATCTTCCCCGTGAAATAAGTAGATGTTTTTGTTTGCCATGTCGTGATTATATATTTTTGCGCAGAAAATTCAATGAAGCTTATAGTTTTTTTTGCGCGGAAAATTCAATGAAGCTTATAGTTTTTTCTGCACGGAAAATTC
>WJKE01000042.1 GCA_014729275.1 Candidatus Peregrinibacteria bacterium
CCTTATATCCCTTCTGTCAAAAAAAAAGTAAAAAAATAACGTTGTGACATGTATATTTTTTTACTTTTCCTCCAATAATTTCTCTATTTAAGATTTTTTAGTGTTTTTATTTTTTGCTCTAAATTACTAATTTTATTATTTTGATTTATAGATAAGACCATCTAAATACTTTAGATTTATCAAAATTTCATCTAGTTTTTGTTCTTTGTTTTTCTGATTAATTAAAATAATCACATCATTTTCGTCTCCTTTTTTAGAAAAAAGTTCATTATCTTGTTTAATAAATATTATTAAAGTTACAATTAATAATAATATTGTTAAAGACCAAGGTATATAATATCCAATAAAATTTTTAGCGCTATGTTTAGTTAAGAAACAATCTGAACTTTTTACTATTTCATCAACTATAGATGCTGGGTGATCCTTTATCTCTAAAGTAAGATCCATTAGTTTAGCCATTTTTTTATGTGCTCGTGATATTGTTATTGATACGACAAAACAAATTATTGCACCTACTATAAAAATTAAACCACTTGTAATATAATTTAGGGGAAGACCAATTGACGCAATAATTGCAGTAAAAAGAAGTAATAAA
The DNA here is from genome assembly GCA_014729275.1 of Candidatus Peregrinibacteria bacterium. Taxonomy (GTDB): domain Bacteria; phylum Patescibacteriota; class Gracilibacteria; order UBA1369; family LOWO2-01-FULL-3; genus WJKE01. Next base: position 596 of record WJKE01000042.1, read on the forward strand.
AAATGAAATCTACTATTTACCAGATTTTCCATGTGATATCTTTCATCATTTAAGTCTTTATTTCTATTATCTTTCATATTTTGTGATTATTTATTAAGCAATGTAATCAAATTATTAAAAATATAAACTTTATTATGACGGTTTTTCAAAATTATTTTTTTGAAAAATTAAGTTGTTTGTACTGTTTTGATTTCGTCATCGGTAAGCTCATAAAGTTTGTAAATTGCCCGATCTATTTTTTCGTCCAGTTTTTCAATTTCTGTTTTCAGGCGATTGTGCTTGTCGGTGTTTTCTGTTGTTTTAAGGGCTTCTTCTTGCAAATCAAGCATTAGTTGAGCGAGTTTGGTTATTTCTATTTTTTGTTTATCTGTGGGCTTAATAATCGGGAATTTATCTAAATCAACATTTTTTAATTGAGGTGTTGAATCTCTGTTTGTGATAGCAAAATGATGATAGTAAGTATTCATCAATCTTGAATTGAGGATTGCTAATAAGTAAAGCAAAGTTTCTTTGTCACTATCATAGGCAAAGTAAAGTGATTGTTCGGGATATATTCCTGAATCATTGAATGTTGCAATAAGGTCAATTCCTGTTTTTCGTAACAATATTTTATTTTGAACACTCAATTTTTTTTCGTCTCGTGTTCTTCCAGATAAGTTTTCATCTTTAAATTCAAACCAAAAATAACCTTTATTGCCGTAACGGCAGATATTAGCGCCTTTCATAACTTTGATTTCTGCTTCACTTTCTTTGCTTTCGTGTAGAAGAGATGATTTTGCTCCACAACCAGATGTGGTTTTTACAAATTGATCAAGAGTTGCAACTTTAGGGTTAGATTTAATCTTCTCAAAAATTGCTAAAATAATTTCAGGTACATAGAAAAAGCTAAAGTCTGTTTGAGATAGGTACAAACTTTGTGGGATTTTTTCAAACTTACTATTCGGATATTCTACAACTTTTATTTTATTGGCTCGCGGTTTCTTGTTTTGGATCACAAAGATTACTGTGTCTGCAATAATCCCAGGAAAATCAACATTAAACCAAAGACTTTTCAAAGTATAGTTCTTTAAGATATGTTCTCTTAATTTTATAAACTGTCTATTTGCACAAAGTCGATCAGGCACAATAAAACTAAAATATCCTCCTTCTTTTAATAAAGATAACCCTCTCCATATAAACATTTCGTACAAATTCGGTGCATATGTGTTGGCATTAAGCTTTTCGTAAAAATATTTCAATTCTTCCTCGCTAAAATCTAAGCTTTTATGTTTACCTTTTAATGAAACCCAAGGCGGATTGCCGATAACAACATCAAAGCCATTTTCATCAAAGACTTCCTTAAATTCTTCACTATAATTAAATGGTCTTTGTTCTCGATAAGTTTCTCCGAAATATTTTTTAAGCTCATCAACACTACCTGTAACAAGCGAATTTCCAACTTTTAGATTATGCGAAAGTGTCGGTAGCTTTGTTCGCTGTTGCAGAACACGCAAAAGCAAATTGAGTTGAGCGATTTCTATAGCTTGCTCGTCCAGGTCAACGCCGTAAATATTGTTTTTCAGGATTTCAAAACGATCAAAAAGCCCTGTTTGTTTATCAAGTTTCGTTTTTGCTTCCAGCATTTTGTCGTAAGCCGTAATAAGAAAAGAACCACTGCCGCAAGCAGGATCAAGAATTTTGATGTTTGGTATATCTTTTACTTTGGCTTTTTTCAAAACTTCGCCGAGTGTTTGCTCGATTAAGTATTCAACAATGTATTTTGGCGTGTAGTAAATGCCCTGAGATTTTCGTTTTGATTTCTTCTTTTCATCTGCTTCCTTCTTTTCTTGAACATAGCCTAAATACTGCTCATAAATTCCACCCAAAACATCGGTTGAAATAGCGGAAAAATCGTAGCGGTAGCCGTCGGCGGTTTGGTAAAG
>WJKE01000043.1 GCA_014729275.1 Candidatus Peregrinibacteria bacterium
ATACAAATCTATGATGAAGCAAGGTGAGGAAATACAGACACTCCTGTCTACCTCTTTTCAAGACGATGAACCAGTCATTCAGTTAGCCGGCTCACAAGCAAAAGGAACAATGGTCAAATCCAAGTACGATTTGGATATTACTTGTTACTTCACATCAGGGAGCAATACAGCAGGCAGCTCCTTAAAAGAATTATTTGAAGCCGTAAAAGAGGCACTATCGGGTGAATACTTAGTCGAAGTTAAGAATTCCGCAATCAAGATCTATTCTCAGAACGAAAATGGATATCTACACGTTGATGTTGTCCCAGGCAGATTTGTTGATGGCAAAGAAGGAGATGTCTTCCTGCATGTAGAAAAATGGGATGAAACCCGTTTAAAAACGAATCTGCAAACACATATCAGCCACGTTAGGACCTCAGGATTCTTGGATGAGATTAAACTGATGAAGATTTGGAATACTCGTAATGGAGGACCATTCAAAACATTCATCCTTGAACTGTTGACGATCAAGGTATTGCAAGACAACAGTCGAAAGGGAATGGCTCTAGATGAAAACATAGAATTCTTATTCACCGAACTTGCTGAAAAAATCGAAACAATCACCGTTGAAGACCCTGCTAACCCTGCGGGGAACGACTTGTCTCTGCATTTCGATTCGACCATGAGAATGAATGCAAAGATGAGACTAGAAGAAACAGCCAGATTACTTGAAACTCATGACTGGGAAGGAATATTTGTGCCACTTGAAAAAGCAAGTCCCGCATCTATCAAAACCCAAGCCGTAAATAGTCAGATGAATCTCCACTATGATGGGGAATAAGAGAAAAAGGCTCCAGTCCGAGGTGGATAATTTTTTGGGAGAAATGCCAGATTTTAACTACGATCAAGAAAGTCAATCGCTAAAGGGAGATTATTTAGTCCTAGACGATGAGGGAAAATACGTCGATTCATACCCACTCATCATCAGGCTAACTGCAGACTATCCGTTTGCACCACCAGAGGTCTTTGATGATGGAAAAAACGAGCCTTACAGTTCAGATAGACATATTGAAGAGAACGGAAAGTTCTGCCTTTTTTACGCAGACGAATCATGGAAATACTATTCTCCAGATGATGGTTTAATAAAATTTTTACACGGTCCAGTACGAGAATTTCTTGTACTGCAAAAAGCGTACGAAATAGAAGGCAGATGGGAAGGTCCCGGTAGAGCTCACTATCAAAAGGGGTGTTTCGAATTTTACAAGGATGAGTTTGGTGTAACAGATCCACGAAAAATACACTCACTAATGAAACAAGTAATTAAAAGGAAAATAAAAGGGGGTAACATATGTCCCATATGCTACCCCGAAGCAACAACACGTATCCGTAACTGTCATCCAGAATTACTGGAGTTTCAAAAAAGAGCTTCCATTCCATTAATGAAGGGCTCTATTAAAAAATTGGAAACACACTGCCAAAACAATAGAATGCCTTACACTTATTGATCTATATCATCAAAAATCCCCATTCTCAAAAGCACTTGATAGACACTTTTCCATAATCCATCAGGCTCCTTCTTTGCATAACAAGGAATAAAAACATAAGTTTTTCCTCTGTTAGATTTGAAAATCGTAGGCTCACCCTTAATGTATTCGGTTGAATCATCCATATGTGAAGGTTAATAAATAATATCTTCACTATATTCTTTTCCTTTTAGCCTTCCCTCCAAAATCCCTAGACGGTACGTAACTCCATCGCTCATCAAAGCCCAGTTTGTCCCTGTAAATTTAGTTATTACGGCCTTCTTTACAATTTTTCTAGCGTCGTAAGCGCCTCGCTCCCTCGAATCAATTGCCTTGAATTTAAAAACAACATCACCAACGGTATCAGGATCAGAAAAAGTCACATTTTCACAACCGCTAGCTTTCAAAACTTCCTTCAACTGTTTTTGGACTTCCTTTATTGATAGAACTTTGACCTTTGGCTTCCTGTCTTTTTCTTTAATTTCTCCGATAATTTTATTCAAACGCTCCAGATTGGCTACACTCTCCATGTATTTCATCCCCTCTTGAGGAGAAAGACAGAACCTTAATTTATCTTCTCGAAACTTTTTTAATTCTGCCATCGTGGGAGACTTTTCAACTTCGGGTTTTATGCTCAAATCGAGTTTGTCCTCATGGTGATAACCACAAAAATTGCAATGTTCCTTTGTTGTGATTACGTCATTCTTCCTCTTATGTTTAATATCCAATCTTCTTTTGCAATCAGGGCATTGCCAAGGGATTCTGTCGTCACGGCCCTTGTTATTAAAAACGCTAGAGACCTCACATTCCTTGCAATGAAAAATGAATTCAACATGTGGTTCATCTTCCTTAAAATCAGTTTTTAAATGCTTATGTGCAAATTCCATAGGTTCTCCGCACATAAAACAAAGAGCCTCAGGGAGAAGAGTATTCTCAAGCAAATCATCCTCCTTACGATCTCTTTCCATCCATTTATTTATACAATCCTCACGCTTTACATAACGGTCGCCAGTATAAAAATACAAGTAGATTCTACAAAGACCTTTCGCCATCTCTTTTGAGAGTTTATTTACTTTTTTATCTTTTGCCCTGTTAAAAAAGTACTCTTCATGCCAAAGCCCCCACTCTACAGTCCCTTTATCGTAAAGATCTTCATAGTAGGAACGATCCTTTAAATACTTAATCATATTTGTATTGGTTCAAGCATATTATACAAAATATCTTTTAATTGGTCTTTCTGATAAAATGAGCGTTGCAATATTTAACTAAAAATAGATGGGTCGAGGATTTTTTGCAGGCGACACGGATTACAAACATCAATCTCTCAAAGATATGAGATCTGATTTAAAAGATTGGGTTATTAGCATAAAATCACACAGAAAATCATTAAAGAAGAAGATAAAAGAACTAGAAGGAACTGTTCAATGGAAAGAGAAGATGCCACAAGATTTTGAGGTGATAGTAGAGAAATCAATGGCATTATTTGAAACAGCAATAGAAGAGTTAAGGAACATATCAAAAGAAGTAAAGAAAGAGGTAAGAGAAGATCATATTACGCGATTAAATAAATTGGGTGTAACGGCAGACGAGATGAGTAAAAGGTATGG
>WJKE01000005.1 GCA_014729275.1 Candidatus Peregrinibacteria bacterium
AGAGGAAGAGGAAGAGGAAGAGGAAGAGGAAGAGGCCCCCGAAGAGGAAATAATTTTTGAGGAAGTGGAAAAGGTCGAAGAAATTGATCTAACGGAAATTGAGATTAATAAAACTTATACGGAACATCTTACCCTTGGGAATAAGTTATTTAATCAAAGGTACTACAGAGCTGCATTGGAAGAATATAAAGCAGCCTATAAGTTAAACCAAAATTCTATTACGCCAATGATAAAATTGGCTGAAACCTATCTAAAACTTAATGATGGACGCACAGCACAAAAATATTTTGAGCGCGCTCTTGAAACGTCCCCTGAAAATACTGAAATAAAACTTGGTCTGGTTCGAAGTTTTTTAAACCAACGCGCTGTAGAACGCGCCAAAGACTTAGTTTGGGAAATGGACTTAAGCTACAACTCTGTAAAATACTACAAAGGAATCATTTTAATTTTATATAACGACCCCGAAGGAGCAAAAAATCTATTTAAACAAATTTCAGAAGCCTCAGATCCTCCGGCAGAAACAAAATTAAAGGAAAAAGCAGACAAATTTTTAAACAAATACCTAACCTACAGTTATTTTACTGAAGCTGACCCCTTATACCTTCGAACACTTTTGGCGCAGGCCATGACCGAAGTTCAGGAATATAGTGCGGCAGTAAGCCTTTTGTTTGAAATAATAAACGAAAAAAATAATTATAGAGATGCCTGGATTTTACTTGGCTACAGTTATTTGAACCTAAATAAAACAAATGATGCAATTGATTCGCTTTTGCAAGCCCGTGAATTGGATGAAAAAAATCCCAAAATAAATTTTTATCTCGGACTTGCTTATGCTGCTAATGGTGAGAATGAAAAAGCAATAACCTATCTGGAAAGAGCAAAAAGCTACGGATTTGAACCTCTTGAATTAGTTGAATTAAGGCTTGCTGAATTGTATACAGAGCAACTCAATTTTCAGGATGCGGCTGCGAGTTACGAAGTAGTGCTTAGCAAAAACAAATCAAATTTATCAGTATTCTCAAATGCAATATGGATTTACATAGATTACTTAAAAAAGCCGAGCAGAGCATTAAAAATTGCTCAGGAAGCCACTCTCGCCTTCCCCAATGATGAAATTGCCTACAACTTACTGGGATGGGCCCACATTGCAAACGAAGATTATGCAGATGCCAAAATCGCACTTGATAATGCACTCAAAATAAACGACAGCTATGATGCGATTTATTTCAATTTAGGATTGCTTAACGAAAAACAAGGGCATTACCTTTTGGCAAAAGAATACTACAAGCAAGCCTATGCAATGGATGGCTCTAATTCAATAATGAATTTGGCAGCAGAGAGATACAATAATTTAATTAATATAAAGGATACCTTTAAGGCGGATATAAGCTCTGATTCATTTCCTTCGCCATTAATGGAATCCCCTTCTCTACCACTATAATTTAATACAAATATTATGATTTTAATTACTGCGATATTAATTTTTATTCTCGGAACAGCTGTTGGCAGCTTTTTAAGTGTTGTTTTATACAGAATTCGAAATCGCAAAAAAGGCATATTTTTAAGCAGATCTATCTGTCCACATTGCGACAAAACACTTAAGTGGATTCACTTGGTTCCTATTCTTAGTTATGTATTTTTGAAAGGAAAATGTGCTTTTTGCAATAAACGCATTTCAATACGATATTTTTTATTGGAGCTCATTACCGGACTTACATTTTTGGCGGTTTTTTTGCAATGGAATTTTGTAGACGAAGTTTACTCGATTGTAGATCCAGATATTACAAACTATCTGGTGAATTGGGCAACATTTGAATATTTTATTTTTTACTTGATTCTCTCGGTTTTCTTAATAGCAATATTCTTTTACGATATTCTTTATAAAGAGATTCCGGATAGATTATCCATTCCGGCAATTGCAATTGCCATAGCGGGAGGACTTACCGTAGGAACTCCTGAACCATTGGACATGCTTATTGGTGGATGTGCGATCTTTGGATTCTTTGGACTACAATACGCTTTATCAAAAGGAAAATGGATTGGCGGCGGTGATTTAAGAATGGGAGCACTCATAGGTGTAATACTGGGCTTGTATAAAAGCCTTGGTGCTTTAGCCATAGCCTATATAGGTGGTACGATACTGCTTCTGCCTCTTATTATTCTAAAAAAAATCCATAAAAAATCCGAAGTACCCTTTGGCCCATTTTTGGTGATTGCAACATTTATAATGCTTTTCTTTGGAGATGAAATAATTTCCTGGTATCTTTCTTTTCTATACGCTTAATTAAAAACTAATGAATAAAGCCTTACTTATAATTTTAGATGGATATGGCGAGGGCCGCGATTATAAATATAACGCAGTCACAAGAGCAAATACTCCTTTTTTGGATAAATTAAGAGAGCGCTACCCAAGTACTTTATTAAATGCTTCAGGTAAAAGTGTTGGTTTACCAAAAAATTCAATGGGAGGAAGCGAAGTGGGGCATTTTACTATGGGAGCGGGACGAATTGTGTATCAATCACTGGAGGAAATTAACAGATCCATTAAGTCTAAAGAATTTTTTAGCCTACCAGCTCTTAAAAAAGCTGCTGAGAATTGCAAAAAAAATGATTCCGCATTCCACATTTTGGGAATGATCTCGGATGAAGGGGTACATTCACACTTAGACCATTTATTCGCACTTTTGGATTTTGCAAAAAAAGAAAAGCTTAAAAAAGTTTACATTCACGCGATTACTGATGGTCGCGACGTAGAAGAGAGATCTGCAGAAGAATTCATCACTAAGATAAACGCAAAAATAAAAAAAACCGGACTGGGCCGCATAGCCACTATAATCGGTAGATTTTACGCAATGGATCGCGACAAAAATTTCAAAAGAACTAAAAAAGCATACGATTTATACACCTTAGGCAAAGGCACAAAAGAAAAATCCGCACTTCAGGCCATAAAAAACGAATACAAGCGCGGCACAGAAACCGACTACTACATTGAACCAATAATCCTGAATGATGAAGGTATAATTAAAAACGAAGACAGTGTTGTATTTTTCAACTACAGAACAGATCGGGCAGCTCAAATTACAGCAGCATTTACAGAAAAATCATTCAAAGCCTTTAAGCGCAAAAATCCGATACTCCCCTACTTTGTTTGCTTTGGCCCATACAGCACAACTGCACCGGTTCTTTTTGAAGCCAAAAAAGTAAGAAAAAATCTTTCAGAAATTCTTTCCTCAAAAGGAAAAACTCAATTAAGACTGGCTGAAACCGAAAAATACGCTCATGTAACCTTTTTCTTTAATTCTCAAGTAAAAGAACCGTACAAAGGTGAAAAACGCATATTAATCCCCTCCCCAAAAGTTGCTTCATACGACAAAAAACCGGAAATGAGCGCAAAACGCATTACAAGCAAATTATTAAAAAAACTCAAATCTAAAAAACAATACGACCTGATAATCATAAATTTCGCTAATTGCGACCTGGTTGGACACAGCGGCAAATTTACCGCAACCAAAAAAGCTGTAGAAACAATCGATGCATGCTTAAATAAAATCGTACCTTTGGCTCTAAAAAAGGGATACGAAACTTTCATTACAGCAGATCACGGCAATGCGGAATTTATGAAATACCGCAATGGCGATGACTGCCCCGCCCACACACTAAATCCTGTAATATTCATGTACCTGAATGAAAAAGCAAAACTCCGAAAAGGCAAAACCCCGGGCCTAAAAGATATTGCACCAACCATCCTGGATGTACTAAATATAAAAAAACCAAAAGTCATGACCGGAAAATCATTAATCAACAAAAAATGAAAATAGTTATTTTGGCGGGAGGCGGAGGAACAAGACTCTGGCCATTATCAACCAGACAAAAACCAAAACAATTTCAGGAACTTATTTCTGAAAAAACAATGATTGAGGAAACATTTTCCCGGCTTGATTTTGTAGAAAAAAAGGACATCTTCGTCTCAATTAATGAGGACCAACTAAGCCAGATTAAGAATTCATTAAATATTAATGAAAAAAATATAATTGTGGAACCCGCCCTCCGCGACACATGCGCTTGTATTGGCTTGGCTGCTGCATATATTCAAAAACTTTTTCCGCAGGAAGTAATGGCTGTCTGTTATGCAGATCACCTAATAAAAGATCCTGAGGAATTTAAAAACAAGCTTCTTCTTGCTGAAAAAATTGCCAAAAACGAAAAAACTTTAAATATTGTTGAAGTTGAAGCATCCACACCAAACACTAATTACGGATATGTAGAAATTGGAGAAGAAATTGAGCCCGATGTTTTTGAACTTAAAGGTTTTACAGAAAAACCGGACCAAAAAACCGCAAAAAAATTTATAGACTCAGGCAACTACCTTTGGAACACCGGTTACTACGTTTGGCTGCCGAAAACTCTTCTACAGGAATATAAAAATCTTGAACCCGAAATTTACGAAAAACTGATACAAATACAAAATTCAATTGGAACAGGTCAACAAGCCCCAATCCTTAACGATCTATATCCCCAAATAAAAAAAATATCAATCGATTTTGGCATTATGGAGCGAGTTGATACAAAAAAAGTACGAATTGTTAAAGCAAATTTCGGCTGGTCTGATATTGGCAATTGGGAAGCAATCTGGAAGCACCTGGTTAATAAGGATGACGGTATAGTAAGCAGAGGCGACACAAAAATTGTTGATTCAAACAATTCACTCATTTATGCGGACAATGAAAAACCCGTCAAAATTCTCGGCGTTGAAGATTTAATTGTAGTAGACACTGAGGAAGGGCTTCTCATCTGCAATAAAAATCGCAGCTCGGATATTAAAAAATTATTCGAATAATTTTGAATAAATATGACAAATAATCACAAAGTTGAAATTAAATTAAAACCATGGGGCCGCGAAATATGGTTTGCACAAACCGATAAATACGCAGGCAAAATCCTTGAAATTAAAAAAGGACACCGATATAGCCTACAATATCACGAAAAAAAACAGGAAACCCAATATATCTTTAAAGGAAAGGTTAAACTAACTTACGGCACAGATAAAACAAATCTGCAAGAGAAAATCCTTAATACTGGTGACAAAATCGACGTGAAACCCTATACTATCCACCGCTTGGAAGCTTTGAAAGATAGTCGGATTTTCGAAGTTTCCACTCCGGAACTAACAGATGTTGTCAAAATTGAAGACGACTATGGCAGATCCGGCAAAGGCAACAACGAAGAGCTTGATAAAAGCTTACATAATAAAACATAATAAAAAAATTAACAAAATATAATATGAAAAAATATTTAGGTTGGAAAATAATAGCAATCCTGGTTCTATCATTATTTTTGGTATTCTTCGATTTACCCGGAGAAACGCAAAAAAAGATTCTACCATTCACGCCCGAGGCAATAACGAAAAGCTCGGTAAATTTAGGGCTGGATCTTCAGGGGGGATCTCAACTTGATTACAAAATTGATTTAAGGAAAGTTCCCGAAAAAGAGCAGGAATCAATTATAAATGGAGTACTTGGCGTTATAGAAAAAAGAGTTAACAGGCTTGGAGTAGCGGAACCAAATATTTACGTTTCAAATATTGCGGAAGAAACTCATATTATTGTGGAATTGGCAGAAATTGGTGAAGTTAGCCAGGAAGATGTAGACAATTATCTTTCATCAGAAAAAGTTTTGGCAAATTTAAGCGACGACGAGCTAAAATCAATTAGTTTAGAAAAGGCCAAAGACACCGTGGGTAAAACAATTCAGCTTGAATTCAAGGAAGAAAAGAAAACCCTGGATCCTCAAGAAAAAGATAAAGTAAAAGAAAACGCCTTAGCTGCTTTGGAGCGAATTCAGGGAGGAGATTCATTTTCAGTCGTAGCACAGGAAGAAGAGCAAGCTTATCCCGGTAAAGTTAGTTACGATACTGTAGATTATACTTTTGAAAGCGACCTAAGTGAAGAAGTTGCCAACGCAATAACTTCACTCGAAATTGATGGGATAACTCAGGAACTGATTGAAACCGGAGGAAAATTTGTAATAGATCAGGACGGTCAGGCTGTTGAAGAAACAGGACTATCAATTATTAAACTTGTCGATAAAAAAGATGAACTAAAAAGCGAAAAAGAAGTATCAGTGCGCCACATTTTAATTGCCTGGGAAGGGTTGGATTCTGCGGGGCCAAACACAGTTAGAAGCGAACAAGAAGCTTATGAACTTGCAAAAGAAATCAGAGCAAAACTAACTGACACGGAAAATCCGGCCTCATTCGATGAACTGGCAAAAGAAAATTCCGATGACACATCTAATGCAGAAAGTGGTGGTGTTCTTGAAGCACCTGTAACAGGAGATGGCACATACTTATCGGAATTCGAAGAAGCTGCACTAGCTTTAAAAAAAGGAGATATCAGCGAAATTACAAAAAGTAATTTCGGATACCATATTATTAAGGCGGATGATGTAAGAAGCGATGTTTACGAGACTCAATATAAATACGAAATTCTGGAATTCTCCACAAAGCCGGATCCGTGGGTGGAAACCGGACTAACAGGTGAACATTTTGTTCATGCCGATGTAATGATCGACTACATTTCGCCGTATGTATCCATCCAGTTTAATGATGAGGGAGCAGCATTGTTTGAAGAAATCACAGAAAGAAATATTGGTAAAAGACTGGCAATATTCGTTGGCGGAGAAATGGTTTCCGCCCCAACAGTAGACGAAAAAATAGCTGGTGGCAAAGCTCAAATCACGGGAAAATTCACAGGAGATGAAGCTAAATCATTAGCCCGCGACCTAAATACAGGTGCTATTCCCGCTCCAATCATTCTCACAGGAGAATACACTATTGGTGCATCTCTCGGACACGAAGCCCTGAATAAAAGTATGATGGCGGGAGCAATCGGTATGCTCATCGTTATGCTATTTATGATTCTTTTCTATAGAATACCCGGGCTTATCGCTTCAGCCGCATTAATTATCTATTCATCTATTTTAATATTCTTAATTAAATCCAGCTTTCACCTTGGAATCTCATTATTCTTATCACTCATAATCTTCATCTTCCTAATAATGAAGATAGTAAACAACAAAGATTCCGGCTGGGAAAAATTCTTATCATTTATTTTAAGTTGTGTCGCATTTTTCTTCGTCACCTACTTACTAAAAACCGGTGTAGTGCTTACTCTTGCGGGTATTGCAGGTATCATACTTTCAATTGGTATGGCTGTAGACGCAAACATTCTGATTTTTGAAAGAGTTAAGGAAGAATTAAGAGACGGCAAAACCCTAAAAGCAGCCGTAGACAACGGCTTCGACAGAGCATGGGGAGCAATCCGCGATTCAAACTTCTCTACATTAATTACTTGTGCAATCCTCTTTTACTTTGGCTCATCAATTATTAGAGGATTCGCATTCAACCTGGCTGCCGGTGTACTTGTTTCAATGTTCTCAGCCGTTACAATTACCCGAACACTTTTATACGGATTTGTAGGCAAAAAGATTGCCGAAAATCTAAAAGCCTTTGGAGTATGCGAAAAACGAAAAACATGGAATCTAAATTTCATTAAAAAGTCTCGCGTTTGGCTTGGACTATCCGGCGTACTAATCGCAATATCTCTGGTTGCAATGATTTCATTCGGTCTAAACCTTGGTATAGATTTTAAAGGCGGGTCATTAATGGAATTCAAATTCACTGAAGAAGTAAGCAAAGACCAGCTAACAAGCACTTTTGCTGATATTGAAGAAGAATTCAACTCTTCAATACCGGAATACAGAGAAGAGCTAAGCGCAGAAGGACTCGAAGAAGAAGCTGCAGACGGAGAAACTATGAATACAATTACTGAAGAAGGTATAACAGAAAAGGAAGCAACAGAAGAAAACGAAGCTGAAACAGGAGAATCCATCCTCCTTGCGGAAAGCACCGAAACCGAAGCGGAGTCAATAGTTGAAGAAAGTACCGACACTGAAGGATTATCCCTTGAAGCAGACCAATTCTCACAAATTGATCTCAAAAACATTCAAATACTTTCAAGCGGCGAAAACGGATATATCGTAAAAACCAAATACATTACATCCGTTTCACATGATAAAATTATTGAATTAATGAAAGAGCGTCTTCCTGAATTTACTGAAAACAGATTCACAACCATAGGGCCAACAATCGGAAAAACCCTACTACACAAAGCACTAATCGCAATTATCTTCACACTGATTGTAATCATTATCTATATTGCAATGGCGTTTAGAAAAATTTCCCGCGAAGTCAGTTCATGGAGATTCGGAGGCTGCGCAATTGCAGCATTAGTACACGACGTAATAATAGTTACCGGATTCTTCATAATATTAAGCCAATTCTTTAATGTAGAAATCGACGCATTATTCGTAACTGCAATGCTAACCGTATTTGGATATTCGGTTAATGACACAATCGTAGTGTTCGACAGATTAAGAGAAAACCTAATAAAATCAAAAGGAGAAAGCCTTAAAGACAACGCAAACAAAGCGCTAAACGACACATTTACAAGATCATTGAACACATCTATTTCAACATTGATAGCCTTAACTGCAGTACTACTATTCGGTTCCAGCTCAATTTTCTTCTTTATCCTAGCCCTTGTAGCCGGAACAATAATCGGTACATACTCATCAATGTTCACAGCAAGCCCACTCCTTGTTTTATGGGATAAGCTTGCAGAAAAACGCGGAAGTGAGTAAAATAATAAATCTGCGCGGAATTTTCTGCGCAGAAAATTTGCGCCCGTAGCTCAACTGGATAGAGCATCGGTCTTCGGAACCGAGGGTTATAGGTTCGAATCCTATCGGGCGTACCATAAATCAATCTAAACCAGGCAAGTCACTGGATCTACGCATTGTGATTGAATAAATTCCCGGATGTCTTTTATTCGTGCGTCGCCGTTTAAGTGTTTGCAAAGTAATCTAAGTTCACAGCAGGTATATGGAAATTCTTCCTGAGATGCCAGTGCATTAACCACTCTAAGATTTACTAAATCAACATATCTTCTTAAAGGCGAAGTTACTTTTAGATACTGCCTTACCCCAAGGCGTCTATTTCCAATATTACTTGGGGAAAAATAAGCCTGAGCATTAATTTTTACCAAATGTCGTATTTGTTCTATTTGCGAAGCGGGAAGCCTATCCATAACTTCAGATAATTCAGCTGCCAGCTTCTTTACAGGTAACTTAGACACGCCATTATAATTTTTATAAATCACCGGAATCCCGTACTTTGCGCAAAAATCCGCTACTGATGTGTTCGCCAGTAATAAAAGCTCCTGCAATACAAAATAACTTTTTGTAGAAGCAATTTGCATAAAAGAGCGTAATTGAGAACCTTTACTTGCGCTCCATGTTTCAAAAAAATCTAATTTTTTAAGGAGCCTTCTGCTTTTACGCTGATGATTTAATCTTTCAGCCACCTTAAACGCCTGATTTAACATTTTATTAAAGGTAAGTTCAGGATCAGAAAAGCCCTTTTCTGCGGTGAAATAGTTTAAACGAGCACCTGTTTGTAAATAAGTTTTAGAAAAGCTTGGCTCATTTACTGAAAAATCCTTTTTTAAAATAGGAATATTTATAGTAATAGTTGGCTTTCTCTCATCTGGAGTAAGTGCCAACAATTCCTCACTAACATTAGGTGGCAAAAGAGGAGCCTCAACATTATTGGCAAAATCGGTCTGACGTCGCAAAAATGCTTCCTGATCAGTTAATGAACCTACAGGTACAAACTCACTGGGGTCCGACAAACTAATAGAAACAATATACCTATCAGGATTTTCATATACCCAAAAAGCTACTTCAGCCAATTCGGACTCAGGAATATCGATACTAATACCTAAAGTCCGATTACGAAATTTAAAATTCTCTTTGTTTAATTCAATATTTTCAGTTTCTTCAAGTACTGATTTGGGAAAAGATAGCTCGTGCGCTTCCATAAATTTATTATTAGTAGAAATCAATATAGAAAGAGAGCTTGATTAAGTCAAGAAAAGACTACGCTATATTGTGCAAAGAAAAATAAATATGTAGAAAAATTTTACACCCAAAAAAGAGGTGTTTATAAATTGTGCAAACTTTGTGCACGAAAAAAAATAAGCAATTTTTTATTAAAATTATACGCCCCTTCTTTTAAAATTATTATTTTGAAGTGTATTTAAGCCTAACGCCATGGGCACTTTCTCTGTCGTCCAAGTTTACAACTTCAAGCATCCCGTTACCAGCATACTTAATTCTAAGATGATGTGGTGCAATAGATACATCATTTATCTCAATATCCTTATCTAAATCAACATCACTTCCAACCAAAACAATTTCTCCGGGATTTAGAGATTTATCAATTCCATTACCATGAATATTCAATTTTCCATTTTCCTCAGAAGCGCTCAAAAACGATATTGGCGCTACATCCAAATAAAAATCCAAACCATCCCTTATTTCATACGAAAATACCGTACCAGCAGTTAAGCCAATGTTCTCAAGGCCTCGCTTACGCTCGGCCAAACCACTCCCCTCCCCCACCAAACTCAAATTTCCACGGACCACTCTTTGCGTGTCGGAAATTTCTTCGTCACCAAGCTCGTTAATATAAGACTCATCGATCCCAAATTTTTCAATGTTATTCTTCATAAATTTTTTAAAAATTCATAACAAAACTACTATTTCCATATATTATAACATATTTTCACCCAACCTAACAACACGCCGGGTGCCGCGAGAAGGGATGCAAGAATATTTAAGCACCTCTCTTAATTCAAATTCCTCTTTTCGTCCCTTTCTACAAATAGCCGGGACCAATTTATCAGCAAAGCTATTTTGTCTTAAAAACGTGCCTTTAATAAACGAGGTGGTGTTAAAATCTACAGCACGACCTTCAAGAAATGCAGTACGTAAAAACTGAAGATATTCAGCCAAATTCGGCAAATCGAAACCTTGATCACGTAATTTTTCAAATAATTCCACAAAACTCTCATTCTTGGTTGAATCAGGAACTTTCTCTCCTCCATCCATAACCACAACAGTATAGCTCGGTACGGAAAATTTTGAAGAATGAGACGAATCATAGTCCAAACTGATTAAATCCTCTACGTTACTAAAGGAGTCAATTAAATTCACATCTCGATATTCCAAAGAAAATGGAGAATCATTTAATTTACTTTTCATATCAACTGCATTACTGATAATTAAAAGCTCAGGACTTTCCAACTCAGAAATTCGCTTTAACTCAACGGGACTAATTGTAGTTAAAATTTCATTAAACCCCTGTAATTCGTTCTTATTAAATTTCTGCCCCTTCGCCCTTAAAAGCTTAAGTTGCTTTGCAAATTGAGCTCTTAACCGCTTAATCAATCGAATCTGAGACCTATTTAAAGAAATATCAAGTAAGTTTTTCCTAGCCTCCTCAGATATAGAAAGAACTTGTGGATCTGGCATATCCAAATCTACAGCTTGGTCTGGTTTTTTTAATTTATGCTCTTCATCTATTTTCATAATAATTAAATTTAATTTTTATATTCAATTCTCACGTCGCCCAAATCGCTATGATCCACCTCTGCGTTCGTAAATACAGTCTTAATATATTCAGTCTCGTCATCAGTGTTAACATTATGGAAATAAGCATTATCAATAGTTACACTTCTAAATACTGTTCCCGGAAAATCAATAGAATTTAAGATAATTGGCTGAATATTTGGCGATTCAATAGCTAATGGAATACCCTTAATTTTAGTATCGGTAATTTTTGCTTTTGTAAAATCAAGGCTATCTAAAGAACCACCATAAATTGCTATACCAGTAAAACTTGCACCTATAAAATTAGAATTAAGAAAACTAGGCCGATCAAAGGTAATATGTTCAAATTTAGCATCATTCATATTTAGATCTTTAAAAATCATATCCTCAAAATAAGAATCCTTTTCTTCAGATCCTAAAAAGCTAACTCCTTCCATATTGGCATCAACAAATTTTACAAAAGTCATATTTCCATTTTTAAAGGTTGTTCCAACAAGACGAGTTTCCTTACCAAGAAAATCAGCATGATCAAGAATGTATCCATCTATAGTGGCAGAAGTAAAATCAGATTCATCAAAATCAGAGTAATACACCTTAAAATTTTCAATATTACCATTAACAAATTTTGCTTTCTTAAAAGATGAAAATTCATCCTTTACCCATCCGCTATACCGATCTCTATACGAAAATTTCGACGCATGAAAATCTTTAATGGTTGAATCTGAAAAATCCGAATTATCAAAATTTCCGGAAATATAAAGATCAAAAATTGTTGATGAATTAAATTTTGAATCTGAAAAATCTGATGCATAAACCCCTACCCTGGATAAAGTTGCACCATTAAACTTCGAATGACTAAAATTTGAATGACCAAAACTGGATTTTTTATTAACCGAAGCCATTATAGTTGCATTTCTAAAACTGGCATGATTAAAATCAGAACAATCAATATCTACATTTTCCAAATTTGCCCCATCAAAATGTGCATGTGCAAAATTTGAATCGATTATTTCATTTTCAAAAAATTCTGCTTTATTAAAATAAGCTCCAGCTAAATCAACATTGTTAAATTTATTGTTTTTAAACTTTGCTCCTTTAAATAGGCATGGTCCAATTTCAATATTTTCAAAATCATGGCCAGAAAAATCCCAACCGGAGAAATCCCGGAGCTCTCGTCCTCTCATCCCGATTTGGTCTTCAATAAATAATTTTTCATCCTTTGTTACTTTAGTAAGATATTTTACATTAGAATTAATTACCCTTGATGATAATTTTTCATCAATACCTAAATTATTAGCGGCATTCATAAGCCTCAATAAATAATATTCTTGTTTAGTCGCAAGTTTATAATTTTCAATTTTTTGATCTAATTTTCTTCTTCCTTTACTTAAAACCTTTTCAAGCGCATCTCTTTTTTGAACCTTATCCTTTAAGACCGGAACAGCCCCCTTAAACCTTTGCCATGCAGAAGATTTTTTATTTTTATTTTCAAGAATTTCCAAATTAAGTTTTTTTACTTTTTCCTCAAGGTCATATATTTTTTCGCTTATTTTTTGAATTTCAGTTTCTATAGAAGAAATGTTTTTTCCGGTTTTCTCAACATTTGACATAACTTTTTTCAAACTTTTCATTAATTCCTGCTTCTTCTCGACATTATTTTCCGCAATATATGCTAATTGAAGCTCAACAAAGTCCTTCCAGTTAAAATTCTCGTCTTCATTAATTGCATTTTTATTAATCAAATCCCAACCGGTACTCAAAGCCTTAGCTCTATCTTCAGAAGAAATTCGATCATTAATAGAAGAAAATTCAGCCAAAACAAAATCCAGTTCAGCTGACCAACTTAATTTTTGAGGTAGATCAGCAAAAAGCTGATTCAATAAATCTAATTCCTTAGCGTTATCGCTTTCTTCTACGCTCTTTTTTGAATTAAATAGCATTAGCAAGAAAATATTTGACCTCGCTTCTTTTACTTCATTTATATAAGAATCCGAATTAAGCCCACTAATATCCCTATGGGATGGTTTACCCAATATTTGATAAAAAGCTTCAGGATGATGCGTAATTAAATATGATAGAGCCTCAAAAGCTTGTGGATCTTCTGATTTGAGATCACTTAATTTCGCATCAGGATTTAATAAATTTTGTTTTGTAACGTAAGAATACAAATTATTAACAGCCTTAACCGCTCTTTTATCCAAACTTATAGACTCTAAAAATTCTATTCCCAAAAGCACTGTACTAGTTGCTAGAGTAATTTGATTATCTGTTAATGAGGATGTATCAAAACCAAAATCTAAATCTGGAATAATCCCGATAGCCTGAAGTTTTAATGATTCAAGCACAGCTTCTTTCTTACCATTCAGGAACTCTGAGAATCCTTTTCCAGCAGAAAACACATTTTCATTAAATTCATCCAATAATTTACTGGCTTCATCTAAACGAACTCCAGTCAAATCTTTTAAATTTACGCGACCTTCCCCAACTTCCTTCGCAATATCTGAAAGATAAACTAGCCTTTCCATTATATAATTATAAACACTTTGCCTTTCGGCCAGCTCATTCTCATCAAGTGCCTCATTCACCCACTTCTGACCATAATTCTCCATTTCTGCAGAAGCTTCCGCTGATTGGGTTGCTAATTCAGCAGCTGTAACCCCTTTTTGGCCTTCAAATTTTTCTACTTTTTCACCTGTAAATTCGGAAATATTTTCAAGATCAACATCTTTATTGCTTAAATTAGTAATAACAAATTGCCCAAAGCTACCTTTAGACTCAAGCTTAATTGCACGATCCTTCTCATCTGATTTTGGACCCAAAACTTCACCGTTTTTATCAAGAAAAACAACTGCACCTTTTTTAAAAGCTTGATTAGGCAAACGATCTATTGCTTTAGGATCAACTATTCCCTCCCCATTTATAATTTTAAACTTCTTAACTAAAGAATTCTTATCCCTAATAAGTTCAAATTTAACCCATTTGCCATTCCCCATATCCAGTACGCTTTCATCGCTAATCTCTTCTGAATAAGCCTGACCCGCTTCAATTTTACTTGTTCCCAATTTCCTACGAGTATTAAAATTAGATTTTGATACTGTTACATTTTTAGTTTCATCAACCACGGTTACCTCAATTGTATTATCTTTATTTAATCTTAGCCTAACTGGTGCTATTAATTTTAATTCATCTTTCAAATGGCCTTGAAAATGGCCATCTCGTTCATGAATTGCTACAGCCGCTCCGCTATAAAAATATTGATCCAATTCAAGATTATAAATTTTTTCATCGACATTTAAAGAGAGCCTCCCATCAACAAATTCGAAATTTGTAGGCCTAAGCGGTTCCAGTTTTTTATTAAGCTCACCTTTTAATTTAACCTCATTCTCATTTAAATCCGTAACTATACCATTATATTTTTTATCAAGCTTGGTTATTATTAACTCCTTATTATCCGTAAAAGTAATCATTAAATGTTCTGGTCCTACTCCCTCATACTCAAAAACAAATGAAGATTTTTCATAATCACTTCCCATAATTGCAGACTTGTTTGGATACAAATAATAAGAGTTTTTATTATCTTTCGAGTAAATATGTAAACGAAGTTCACCCCTATCATCCTTTTCAACCATAAAATTTAAACCAATCTTTGCATCATGAACATCTTTCCCTCTGAAATACATATCTTTAGGGTCACCAGATAAATCAAACTTCATTGATTCTTGAGGCATTAAGCTATTCGAATTACTATAACCCTCTTCTTTTTCAGAAGAAAAAATATCAGTAACCTTCAAATTGTTCTTAAGTTTTTTAATCCTAACAACGCCATTCCCCAAATATTTAACTGTAAAAAGATGTTTGGAAAGTCCGGGTATTTTTGAATATGTGCCTGAACGTAAATCTTTTTTAGTAGGAAATACTATTTCTTCACCTTTATACAAAGTCATTCCAATAGGCATATCCAATTCCAATGCATCATCCCCAAATAGAGAAGTCTCCGATATTGTTACCGGTGTGAGTTTGCCTTTCTTACCAACCCACAGAGTAAGCATATTTTTCTTCAAATCGAATTGATATTCACGACCTTGATCCAAATCCGCATTAAGATGACCAGGTAATACCGGCAATCTATCGTTTATATTTGCATCAACAATTACCTCTATTGCCTCTCCGGTATTAGGATTTATAATTTTGAAAGCCTTTTCCTCCTTTTTAGCATCATCTTTTAATTCTGGCTCAACTCTTTCCACTTTAAATTTTACGCCATCAATTTCACTGCTTAAAATCCGGTTATAAGTTTCAAGATCATTAATATAAGCCATATCATTATTGGCTAATACATGCACCCCCGGTACATAAAAGCCCAGCTTTTTAATCATCCATTCTTTCTCAAAAAATTTATTTGCGTTTTCGCTCGGTTTTTCAGTAATGTGAGCATCCTCTTCATATCCTCTGGAAATTGAGAAGCCTTCATTCGTATATAATGGAATTAACGCCAATTTATTATCGGAGGTTTGTCTCACTGCCGCAACAGCCAATTCGGGAATTAAAGTTTTTTTACCTTCGAGATCAATGAGATACACATTATCTACATCAATATATTCTCTATAATCGCCAAATTTTATTGAATAATAAGTTTCATTCCAACCAGTATACTCTTCTCTAGACCTTGAATCTAAAAATCCAATTTTGCCCCCACCTGAATTCAAATAGTAACTAAAAAATCCAGTCTCATCTTCTTCAATAAAATAAGGTTGTTCTTTCTCTAACTGTTCATCTAAGGGCATTGATATAAGCTCAGATTCTAAAAACTTAGAATTTAAGGACTCAAGCTGTTCAAAATATTTGCTCACCCTGTTAGGGTCTGAAGCTAAGTACTTTAATACCGTCTCATCAGCAATAAAAGAAGAATATTTTAGAACTAAATGTGCGTTCTTTTTAAATTCTTCCATTAATACATTAAAACATTTCAATTGTAGCTCGGAACTAAATAAGGCATCTACATAAATATCCAAAAGTCTATATTCAGTTTTTACAAGACCATAAATATTATCCTTATTATCCATTAAAGCCTTCATATTTTTCCCGCCAAGCCTAGTTAATAGATAACGAGCACTTGCTTCATAGAAATTAAACACACCTGAAAATGCATCATAAAAATCTATAAAATCTTCAATTATTGCAGGCTCAACATGATTAAAGTATTGAATAATAGGTGCAGATTTTGAAAAGCGTTTTACATAATTTGCCAAGCGCTTTCTTACAGCAGGATTTTCAGTTAAGTAATCTGAATATTTAATAAAGGAATCAAAAGATACTGATTCAGTGGGATTTGAGAATAGATCAAAAGCTAAATCATCCAAAGAATCTACTGAATCAAGATGTGCGCGAAATTTTTCCAAATTTCCATTCAGAATCCTAAAAGAGTTCTGAGCTGCAACATGTAAACGGGCATCATCAAGATTATAAATTCTTGAAAACAAATTAAATATCTCAGAATTTGAACCACCTTCATCCTTTATTCTTTCTCTTAATGCCTTATATAAAACATAAAAATCAGTAGAAGTCTGAAATTTTTCTCTAAATTTTTGAAAAAGCTCCGGATCCCGTTTTTTAAATTCTTCTTCAAATGCCTCCATCTTTTGAGCACCGGGAAAAAACTCCGGTAAGAATTCCTTATGTAGTTCAGGCTCTGAAGCTTGCGGGCTCTTTCTGTTCTTTAAAACTTCAGGAACCTCCTCGGCCCGACTACCTGATAATCTTAACGCATCACCACTCCGAGAAGTATTGGTTGGAACATTTAAGGCTTCATCAACTGTAGTTTTATATTTTTCTGTAATAAGTTTATTTAAATTTTCACGCATGTTATCCACATCGATGTCAGCCAAAAGAGTATAAAAAAGCTCATCAAAAACTTCTAATTTCTCCTCACTCAAACTATCGGGTTTTAACAAATAAAGCCTAAAGTCCTCAATAAAAGACTCCTCAAAATATAAAGAAGACTGCTGTCCTTGTTTAGTAACAATTTCTTTTAAATAATCATTATCTTTGGGCACATCTTCAGATTGCAAAAGTAAAGCGTATTTATAAAGTTGTTTGCTTGCTCCTTCAGTATTTTTTAGCTGTCTTAAAAAACTGTAACCCAATTCAGGCAAAAGCATTCCTATAATTTTAGGGGACCCCGCTTCCTCATCAATAAAAATCTCTGTATATAAGGTAGAGTTATGAGTCCGGGTATATTGAGCAATAGAACTGGAAGCCCTTTTCAGCCCTACCCCCGAACAAAGCTTTTTAATCAAAGAAGTTAAACCGGTTTGATCAGCCTCGTTTTCAAAATCATCCGCAGTATCTTTTAAACTCTCCTCACTTCTAATGTTTGCATTTTCCCTAAATTTGAAAGCATTAACATCCTTTTTATTTATAGTTGAAATATTATTTTGTGCATAGTACAAGTTCTGCAAAAATTGAACATCAGAAGGATTTTGCAACAATTCTTCTAATGCATCTCTACCTACAAAATCTTTTAAAACAGTAAAAAATTCCGGATCTGATTTTAAAAGTAGTGATATAGATCCTATTTGATAAGCTAATTGAGAATCTAACACCGTATCAAAAAAATCTTTAGAAAGATTATTATACGCAAACTCCATCGCATTTTGTATCCGAGACAGAGATTCATCATTAATTTTACGCGGTCTCATATATTTTACCGCAAAATCCCTTACATATAACCCTATAGGAGAATTCTTCCATTTAGGTTCATTCAATAAATCAAGTAATTTTTGATTATCCCTATCCGAATTTCCTTCGCGCAAGTTTAAATCATCCACTGTTAAATCTCCAGCCCCCTCCTTAACCCTGCTCGCTTTTTTTGAAAAGTTAGGTGGAGCTACAGCTGAAGATTCCTTGTCGACAACTCTTTCAGACCACTCACCCCCATTATCCATTCGATTCAAAGATAATTCATAATCAGCTCCACCTCCCCTAGCCATACCAATAATCCCGCCCCCTCGATTAAAGATCACTACACCTTCATTCTTAGCTGTGTTCGAATTTTTTAAAAATTCTAACTTTTCAATGCTTACCTCAGAAATCTTTTTTCGAGATTTATCAAAAATTTCAATTAAATTTGTTTTCCTATTAAATTGAACAGTGTAATCCTGGTCTCCCAATTTTAATAAATAATTTTCAGGTAATTTTCCCTCATGCAATTCATTAATATTAAATACAGTAGTTACCGCCCCTGTAATCTGCTCGCCAAATTTGCCCGCTTTGCTTGTAATAACTTCAACTTTTAAAGTTTTGTTGTTTGATAATTGTCTAATTAACAAATTTCCGTGTTCAATCTTAATCGCCAATTCATTGCTATCAACATTTTTATTAGATACAGGGTAATCAGATTTTGGTGATCCGCCCACAACAACTTCTTTGCCTTCCTCCAAAACAAGCTGATTTGAGGATTCATCTATTAAAATAAATTGACCGTCTATATTTAAAACTTCAGAAAGAGTCTCTTCACCTAAATATACTCTAAAAGATTTCCCCTCCTGAACTTTTTCATATTTAACATCAATACCGGGAATCAACTCAACATTATCATCAGCCACCAAAACATCTCCCTCATGTTCATATCCAACAAAATCATTATTTTCAATTCCCTGAAAAATATTCTGATGCACTTCCGCTAAACCCGTTTGTGAAGACAAAATTTGAGGATTATTTACAACGGAATAGAGGAATACTTGTGGCCACAACCATATTGGAGTAATCATAAGTACCTCATGGGCATTAGCTAATATTTCCGGAAATTGTTCTGACAACCTTAACATAGTACCTAAAGCTTCCAAGCCTTCCGCTAAAGTTTCTCTATATTTAAAATATTCAGACAAATAAAGTTTATATAATTGAGTTTGCTCATCAGGCTCAATTTTTCCTTCAGCGACTAATTCATTAATCCTTGCCATTATTCTCAAAGACAAACCATTTTCATATTTTTTAGTTAGAACATCAAAAATTCGCTCAACATTATCGTATAAATTCGATTTCACTGAATAAGCAGTAGCTTCATCCTGTGCATATGAAAGTTGAGCTAAAAATTCATTACGAATCGAACTGGCATAATTTTGATCTTTAAAATCTTTCTTGGCTTCATCCGAATACTTAATAGTTCCTTCGCGGTGTTCAAAAAATTTATTCATAGCATGATCTTCCTCATGTTCAACAATATCTTTCTGGCCCAATAATCCTGTCTCAGCATTATTAATAAAAATCATTAACCTACCATTACTTGTATCCACGGAAACTCCAGCAGATGCAGGAAAGATTCTTTCATAATCATCAGCCGAAAGTTCATAAATTAAACTTGCTTCCATAATTAAACCTTCATGAACTACGAATCCATCATTTAATCTTACCCCACCTTCATCTTGATCAAAATATTCATTTATAAACTCCAGATGTTTTTTCTTGTCATCTCCAAGCGATCTCCTAAATCTCAATGCATTTCTATATTGAATAATCTTTTCAACAACCAATGCCCTTTGTTCGTCAGTCAAATCTGCCAACCGTTTGCCGTTTTCAAGTTCGGGATTCAATAATTTATCATATACTATCGAAGCTAAAACCGAATCGGTCATGCCTTTTTCGCGATATTGTTCAATATCCTGATCTCTCAAAAGTTTAAACTGCTTAACAATCTTAGCCATTTCAAACCTCTTGGCTATTTCAACATTATCCTTTGAAGAAAGTAGCTCCTTTGCGGCTTTTGCACTCTCTACGTCCCATTGTTTTTTTCATATTCCTTTAAAATTTGTGGATCCAGGTCCATCTTTTTTGTTTCAGGTATTTCGGCCCGGTGCCCAGCCATTAATTTTAGCGTCGCCCGTATAGAATCAGAAAGTGTACTCCTTGAAGAACTACCGGCCTCACTCACCCTGCTCGCTTTTTTTGAAAAGTTTAACGTAGAAGGAACAGGCGATCCCTTAGCCGCACCACCTTCAATCGCAACAGATTCAGCCCCACTACCTCCTCCCTTTCCCTCAGACTCATAATC
>WJKE01000044.1 GCA_014729275.1 Candidatus Peregrinibacteria bacterium
ATGTACTATTACAACTATCAACGACCACACGGTGGTGTTAAATATAAAACGCCTTTCGAAAAATTAAAAACTGTTACCAAAACCTTGGGTTAGTACATGCGCAGAAATTTTAAAATAAGTTTAATTTTTTTGTAATAAAAAAATCCGGCCTTCAGTTTTATTGATAGACAGGATTTTTTGATTTTTTACTTTTTACCCTTGTCGTCTTTCTTTTTATCGTCTTCAACTACTTCTGCTTCAACTACTTCTTCGTCATCTTTCTTATCTTTGTCTTTATCCTTTTCGCCTTTTTTGTAGACCTTTACATCGTCGTCGTCTTTTGCGTCGCCTTCTTCACCTTCAGGATTTGCAGCTTTGTAAAGTTCCGCGCCAACTTTTTGAATTTCCTGGCTTAGTTCTTCGTAGCCTTTTTCAAGTTCTTCTTTAGATGCATCTTTGTTTTCCATTATCTTTTTAAGATCTGCGATTTTTTCTTCAATAGGCTTTTTAACATCGTCAGAAACTTTATCGCCTGCATCTTTTAAAGTTTTTTCTGATTGAATTACAAGCGATTCAGCTTTAACGCGAGCTTCTACCAAATCTTTCTTTTGTTTGTCCTCGTCCGCGTATTTTTCAGCTTCTTCTTTCATTTTATCCAGTTCTTCATCTGAAATATTTGAAGATCCACTAATAGTGATTTTTTGTTCTTTACCTGTTGCCTTATCCTTGGCTTTTACATTTAAGATTCCGTTAGAATCCAGATCGAATTCAACTTCGATTTGAGGAACACCACGTGGTGCCGGTGGGATTCCGTCTAAAACAAATTTACCAAGAGATTTATTGTCAGCTGCCATTGATCTTTCTCCTTGAACTACATGAATCTCAACTTGTGTCTGATTGTCGCCGGCAGTTGAGAAAATTTGTGATTTTGAAGTTGGAATTGCAGAATTTCTTTCAATAAGTGGAGTTGCAACACCACCCAGTGTTTCAAGCCCAAGCGAAAGGGGGGTAACATCTACTAAAAGAATGTCTTTTACATTGCTGTCTCCCTTTAGAATTCCTCCTTGAATTGCAGCACCGAGTGCAACTACTTCATCGGGATTTAAGCCTCTGTGAGGTTCTTTACCGAAAATATCTTTAACTTTTTCTTGAACAGCCGGGATTCTTGTGGATCCTCCCACTAAGATCACTTCATCGATATCTGAGGCGTAAATTTTTGAATCGTCCATAGCTTTTTGGCATGGTTTGACTGTTTTTTCAATAAGATCGGAAATCAAATCTTCGAACTTTGATCGGCTTAGTTTCATTTCAAAGTTTTTTGGGCCATCTTTGTCTACTGTTAGGTAGGGAAGAGAAATAGTTGTTTCGTGCAGATTTGAAAGTTCTTGTTTTGCTTTTTCAGCTGCTTCTTTAATTCTTTGAATTGCCAGTTTGTCATTTGAAACATCTATACCTTGTTCTTTTTTGAACTCAGCAATTATGTGGTCCATTATTCTGTGGTCGAAGTCGTCTCCACCTAATTGACTGTCTCCGTTTGTGGATTTTACCTGGTATACTCCTTCGCCGATTTCAAGAATGGAAATGTCGAAGGTTCCTCCTCCAAGGTCATAAACAGCGATATTTTTATCGCCGCCTTTCTTTTCAAGGCCGTAGGCAAGAGCAGCTGCGGTTGGCTCGTTAATGATTCTTTTTACTTCAAGTCCGGCAATTTCTCCGGCATCTTTAGTGGCTTGTCTTTGAGAGTCGTTGAAGTAGGCGGGAACTGTAATAACAGCTTCTTTAACTTCTTCTCCCAAATATTTTTCTGCATCTGCCTTAAGTTTTTGAAGTATCATTGCAGAAATTTCAGCCGGACGTTTTTGTTTCCCGTCGAGTATGATTTCAACCTCACCGTCTTTGCCGGAAACACATTTATACGAAACCGATTCAATGTCTTTTTTGGATTCTTTTGCTTTTCTTCCGATAAAACGTTTTGTGGAAGAGATAGTATTTTCAGGGTTTGTTGCTGCCTGGTTTTTTGCGGCAACACCAACACGTCTTTCGCTGTCTTTAATTGCAACAACAGACGGAGTTGTTCTTGCTCCCTCAGCATTTGCGATTACAGTGGGTTCGCCTCCTTCCATTGTTGCCATACAACAATTTGTTGTACCGAGATCAATTCCAATAATTTTACTCATAAATTTTAAGGTTAATTTTTATTACTATTATAATTCTATTAGCACTCTTGATTATAGAGTGCTAAAAAAATAGCGTCAAGGGGAAAATTGAGAGAATCGTAGAATGAAAAAATGTGATTTGTAAATTTGCTGGATTTTTAGGCGAACTCCTCTTTAGCCTTTAACTAAAGTTATATTTTTGGTATAATTAAAAGAATAAAATAAAAAATATGGAAGGACAATCATTGGAGCGATTAAGAAGATCGCATGAGCTTGAGCCTAATGATGCTGATACGGCGTTATCATTAGTGCATGGTCTCTTGAGGAAAGGTCAAAGAGATGAGGTTTTTAGAGTTTTGGAAGAAAGCGCTCCTGAGGTAAGAGGAGAGATTATTAGGAGCTTCGAGGAGCTTAAAGATCTGGAAAAACTGCGCAGTGACCATAATGAGTGCCGGGAAATACTCACAGAATACGGAGTTCTGCCAAGAGGAAAGACAAGATATGTATCAGATTACAGGGAAACTGCCGGTATAGAATATGAAATGCCTTCTTGGGAGGAAGTTTTCATGTCAATAACTCGCGAGCAACTACAGCTTTATCGCCAAATGGAAGAAGAA
>WJKE01000045.1 GCA_014729275.1 Candidatus Peregrinibacteria bacterium
CGGCTAAATTGTGCTTTTCACCGTTTGGCATTATCTCAAATTTCACGCATGGGTAATGAAAAAGCCAAAAAATACTTCCTCCGGAAAATTTCCGAAGGTAAGTCGAAATCACAAGCACTTGTTTGTTTGAGACGACAAATCATCAACATTATCTGGATGCTTATGAAGCACAAAACCAACTATGATTTACAAAAAAATTGACATAGCGGATCCCTCCTTTTTGCCTTCCCGCCTTAAAGAGCCGCCTTTTTCGGGGCGGAATCAGGGTGGTGGGTGGGTTTATTCTGAATCTTCAACAATTGTATCGTCTTCATCTTCTTCTCCACTTGGCAATTCCAATGATTTAATTGCAGGCAAAGAAGCTCCAACAATTCCTTGTAAATCTCCGTACATACCAGAAGTACTCATAATAACCCTCTCAATCTCTTTTCCTCTCTTTTTCCAAATACGCTCCATTGATCTTTTTTCGGTATCAAGATCAGTTTGCATACTTGTAAAAGCTGAAACTATATTTTCGATTCTATTTTTAAATTCACTACCAGATAAATAATTGTAAAGAAGCTCCATTTTTTCGTCCTTACCGACCAAAGACTGCTTAACCTGACTCAACTGTGTTAAGTGCAATCTAAGAACCGTCACGAGCGATAGAGCGGCTTGATAGCTACAAATCCAAACCCCGCCTTGAAATTTAAAATCCTTTACTCCTTCCGGCAAAGTTTGTGAAACCAAAACGCAAACATCTGCTTTTACCAAAGCCTGATCTCCTTTTAGTTTTTTAATCCATTCATCACTCCAAGCTTTAGTATTCTTAGACTCCCAAAGAATAATTCCGGCTTTTTGACCAAAAGAATTATTAACTGTTTGAACCAAATCAGCTCCTTTTATTCCAGTTGGTACATCTTCAACCACATCCATTGAAAAATTAGTCTGCAATATCATTTTCAAATCATCTTCCTGCACATCACCCTGGATTTGCATAGAACCCTGCTCACTCTTTCGCTTTGCATCTGCCAGTGCTTTTCTTAATTGCTCCATTTGTTTATCTTTTTCCGCATTTTTTAAACGATTCTCCTCCGCAGCGTCCTTCCTAGCCTGTTCAGCAATGGTTTTTCGTTCTTCATCCAATTTGCGCTCAAGTTCAACCTTCAAATTTTTCTCCTTTTCCTCAATTTCACGTTTTTGTTTTCTAAGTTTCAATTCTTCCTCTCTCATTTCTTCAAGTTTTTTGTCCTTTTCTTCGTTTGCC
The DNA here is from genome assembly GCA_014729275.1 of Candidatus Peregrinibacteria bacterium. Classification (GTDB taxonomy): domain Bacteria; phylum Patescibacteriota; class Gracilibacteria; order UBA1369; family LOWO2-01-FULL-3; genus WJKE01. The sequence goes on from WJKE01000045.1 coordinate 1,247, forward strand.
TTCTTCAAATCCTTTAACTCCGTATCTATTTTTTCAGTCGCTTTCTTTTGGGCTTCCTCCCACATTTTAAGCTTTTCTGATTCAAGCTTTTTCTTAACTTGCTCATCGACATTTTTCTTACTTTCCTCAAGCAATTTAGCCTTTTCTTCAAGCTCTTTTTCTTTTTCCTTAAACTCTTTGCCAATTTCGCCCTCAAGCTGATGGCGCATTTTTTCAGTTAAAGCATCAGTTAGAGGTATTTCATTCCCACATTTGGGACAAGTAATTGTTTGATCTGCCATATTATTTGTGAGTTAATTTTTATGTCTTAACAAAACAAGTTTTATGTAAATTATCCATTATTTCAATCACATTAAGAGCTTTCTGAGCTAAAGTTTTTAGGTCTGTTTTAGAAATATAAAAATTTTCCTGCGTATGATGTGGGTTACCATGAGAATGGACATCTGCAATTCTATTTATTTCAATAATTTTTTCCTTCAATTCTTTTTTAACAGCATCTTCCATATCGGTATTATCAATGTTGTCGTTAAATTCAGTCAATCCCGGACTTCTATGTCCTCCATCTCTATTCACAATTCTCGAAAACTTAAAAGATAAAAAAGTTTCTAACACCCGTCTAATAAAGTTTGGTAAGTATTTTTTTGCCTCATTATAGGTTACAGCCTGATTATCCTGATCCAAAAAATCGATAATATTACGGAGCATGTAAAAATATGGAGTTTCAAAATTTTTAAGCTCATCAGGAAGTTCACATATTCTATTCTGATCTATAAACACACAATTCGCCTTTCCAGCGTAAAAAGAATTGAAAAATTTTAAAAAAAGAAAATTGTGACTTAAAACAATCAGTTGTTTAATCTCCTCAAGTGTAGTCCAAATCAAATGAGCAGTGCTATATAATCTGTTATCATCAAGACTTGAAATAGGATCATCAATAACAACAACAGATTCTTTGATCTTTTCTTCTGTATCTATTTCATTTTCAAATTTGCTTAAAAAATAAGCAAATGCAAGTGCTGTTTTTTCTCCATCACTAAGACAATTCTTAAGCTTATTTATTTCATTTGATGAATTTTTATATTTAATGATTATGTTTTCATCTTGCTTTCCTTCATTAATATCAACATCAAAATGGTTTATTCCCATTTTGTTTAGATACTTAGAAATACTTTTTGATTCAGCCTTAATTTTCTTAAGTTCTTCAAGCAGTTTTTCGTTCCAGAAGGGTAATCCTTCTTTTTTACTATTTTCAATAACATTTATTCGCTCCTTATTACTTATATACTTTGCCAAAGAGCCTACTTTGTCTTTTTTGTTAAATTCTAAAATTATAATTTTATTGTAAGTTTTCCTAATATCTCCCTCAATAGTATGCGTCTTCAATTTCTTTGACTCTAGAAGTTTTAAAATACTATTTTTGAGTTTTTGGAAAGCAGTTAAAGAAACATTCAATGTGCCTATATTGCTTTCAATATTATCTGGTTTAGAAAAATCATTCTGAACATTATCATTTTTAAGCTTTAAACGATCTGCCAACTCCGCTAAGTCACTCTCAACACTAGTAAAATCAAATTTTTCAAAAGATAAATCTCCCAACAATTTTTCATATTTGATTTTTATTTTTTCAAGTTTCCCTGCATTAATTTTATATTTTTCAAGAGACTCAAGATTAGTTGAAATATCATCAATTAATTGCTTCAACTCTTTTATAAAATTTTCATAACTTACATCAAAATACCCTTTATAATTATCTAAAAGTGAGTCGAGCTTTTCTGAAATATCTGTGTAACATATTGGACATTTGCCCTTTTCTTTTTGCTTTAAGTTTTCCAAAACATCCTTGCCAAATTTAAGCCATCTCTCAACACTTTGCTTATATTTATCATCTGAAAAAAGATCTTGTATCTCTTTTATTTTTGATTCAAGAACCTCTTTTGAAAGTTGCTGAATGTTTTTCTGTAACAGTTCATCGATTTTTATAAAATCTAAAACTAATGATTCAAAATCAAGTTGCCGTAACATAGCTTCTTCAAATGTGATTTCGTCAATCACAAGCTGGTTTCCAACATCAGTAATTTCAACCGGTCCTTTTTCTTCACTTTTCCAGGCACGGGCCAAACCAAGCTGATTCAAACAAGAAACCCATTTTCTTGCATGGAGTTCTTTTTCTTTTACCCTTGAACCATCGCTTTTCATGATCCCTCTCTTGTTCGCTTCGTCATAAAATTCCCTTTGTAAATCATAATCCCAACTCTTGCCTTCAAACTCTTTTAATAATTCTAGCCCGTCCTTAATCCTTTTTGGATTTCTAATGGTTGTATTTCCAATATTCCATTGTTTCATAACCTAATAAGCTATAAATAAATATTCTTTAACATCATTTTTGTTATTCCCAATTTTATGATTGTGGTTCCCAAATGAATATTTATAATCAAATTCTTTGATTTCAACATTATGTTTGTACTGTTTTAAAATTTCGATCATTTCCTCTTTAGTTGGCAAAGAATTCGATGAATAAGACACAACTAAAATAGACTCTCTAAACATTGAAAACAATCTATGAAACGCATCATAAACAGTATTTTTAGAATCAAACTGGGTTGCATACTTTTTGATTTTCTTAGTTTTTGTTGAATATTGTATCTCTACATCTCTCCAATATGAACAAAGACCCTCAATAAAATGGTATCTCCTCAAATAGTCATTATCAGAACGCGTTGAATAATAAGGGGGATCAATATAGACAAGGTCGAAATTTCTTCTTTTTAGATCAAAAATATCACCGCAAGTAGAGGCATTTTGACGATTATTATCAAAGACAGCATTGTTGAAAATTTCTACCGCATCAATAAAATGCTGTTTTAAAGTGGTTCTTAGATCTTTTCTCCCATCATTATATCTGTTTCCGGTATAAGTAAAAATTCCTCTCGGTCTTTTCTTAACACAAGCCCTACAAAGAGCAGAAAGAGCTAATGCTTTCTTGTGTTCGTCATTTAATTTTTGCGCCCTGTGCCAAACTTGCTCTAAAAACAAATATTCTTCATCAGTAAAATATAAATCACGAAAAGTTTCCCGAATAAATCCATCAGTTTTAATTGGAGTCCCAAGCAAAGTAACTAAATCATCTTTATCTAATACAGAACTGTTATTTTCTATGCTCGCCTTAGCTGCATTGAAAGAATATTGCAACAAATCGTTACTAGAAACTTTCTTTCCTTTAGTTTTAAACATATAACCTACACAGCCACTACCACTAAAGGCATCTAAAACCGAGTCAAAATTAAAACCTTTCACATTCTCCCAAATAAAATCAAGTAACTTGCTTTTACTTCCCCATAAATCTGGTAGGAGGAAAATATTGCATTTGATTCGGTGCAATATTGATTTTTTCTAACTTTATTAATAGTTCTGGGTTCATAAAATTATTACCTCTTTAACATTTCCGCGACCGGAAGCATTTTTATTGATAAATCGTTTCGCATGAACGACTTTAACATCAAAATCCTTATACAAATCCAAAATGAAATCACAATAAGAATTACTGGCCATAACAAAGCATCCTCTATTTTTCAATTCCAAAATTTCTTTTCTTAAAGCAATTTGATCCTCTTTATAGAAAAAATCTTTTGTATACCTTTTAAAATCAGAATATTTACCTACTGGATGATAAGGAGGATCAATATAAATAAAATCTCCCTCTTTTGCGTGCTTCAAAAGAACATTCATGTAATTATCGCACTCAATTATTACATCTTGCAGAGCCAAGTGAGCAACTCGTAGCTTTTCTTCATCGCAAATAGTCGGATTAGTATACTTGCCCATCGGCACATTAAATTGACCTTTTTTATTAACCCGATAAATTCCGTTGAAACAAGTCTTATTTAAATAAATTGTTCTAGCCGCTCTCTCTATTTTAGATAGTTCGGAAAGATCTTTTGCTCGCAATTCATAATAAAAATCTTTTTCGTAAACAAATTTCGACAACTCATCTATCAATTCATCAACTGAATCTCTCAAAACAGAATAAGTATTCATTAATTCTTCATTTGCATCATTTATAATTGCTCTTTCAGGAGCAAGATCAAAAAACAATGCACCACCACCGACAAAAGGCTCAATATACATGTTAAAATCTTGAGGAACATACTTCTTCAACTCTTCTAATAACTGCGTTTTTCCTCCTACCCACTTCAAAAACGGTTTCGTAGAAACCTTCTCAGTATTACTACTATCAATATTCGTAAAATGCGACCTTGTACTCGCAGTATTTAAAGTTAGACTGTTTAATTTCATACTATTTTTTAGAAATGAGAAGTATAATTTTATTTTAAGGTGAGAATACGCTCACCGTCAAGACTTTTAATTCAATAAATCGTTGACAATAAGGTATTAAAATTTTAAAGCTCTACTAAAACCCTGCACCCTCGTGTCCACTTTTTGGGGTACAGATCAATGGCTGGGGTGGAGGGATTCGAACCCCCGCGTGACGGGACCAGAACCCGTTGCCTTACCACTTGGCTACACCCCATAAATGGCGAGGTAGCCGTCCCGGAGCTTTGAGCATGGCGAGCACAGTGAGACCATGTGATAAGCGTAGAGCTCCGATGATAAAATTTGTGCCGGTCAGGCATAACAAATTTTATTATGCGGAGAGGCGAACCCCATTGAAAAACAATCAAAAATTGTCAAATTTCCATCAAAAACCTAATACAAATCCTTAATTTCAGCAAGTATAATTTTCTCGACGTGCTTCACGCAATCATCCAATTTGCCCCACACATTTTCAACCTGATAATCACACTCCCCTGCTCTAGCAATTTCTTTTTTCATACTTTCCATGCGATGCTGAATTTCATCCTCGGGAAGCTCGCCACGAAGCAGAATACGTCTGCGCAAATCTTCCTCCTCACGAACTTTCATAAAAATCGAAACCAAATTCTCAGACGGAATAATATCCTTAATTGATTCAAAACCCTGGATATCAACTTCGCGCACAACAATAGCGCCGGACTTCAAAGCATCTACAATCTCATGCTTGGCAGTTCCGTAATAATCCATTCCATGAACAATCGCAAACTCAAGAAGATCCCCTTCTTCAATCATTTTCTTAAACCTACCTTCACTTACAAAATGATAAACCTCGCCATCCTCCTCATCTTTACGCGGTTCACGAGTCGTATAAGAAGCAGGATATACAAATCCCGGATACTGCTTCTTCAATACATTTATTACAGTACCTTTTCCGGAGCCGGATGGTCCAACAATTAAAATTAACTTCCCTAACAAATCTTTCATACTTGCCAAATTAGCAAAAACATAGTATAATAATAAGATTTATAATACATGCAAATTATACAAAAACAAAGAAAAAAAGACAGTCGAAATTATGAGCTATGGACCATTGAATATAAAGTAAAAATCTGATATAATAATTAGATTCGACCTTTCACAAATTGTCTCCCTTTCGGAAAGTAGGGGCTGGAGGAAATGCCAGTCCAGAAAGTATTGCATTCTCTCCACTCCCTACTTTTCGATGGCAGCCCAATACTGCCACCGTTAAGTTTCCCTCTTCATTCCTATGAACGATGGGCAAAACAAAAACAAACTGAACAAAAACTTTGCTTCTTCTTTACTGAAGAGCACCCAAAACAAAAACAAAAAAGAACGACGGTGAATCTCGTTCTAAAACAAAACACCAAAGAACGGTAGGGAGATACCGTAAGAGAAGTAAATTTTGGGTTTCTCTTACACTCGCCGCTCTTTTTAAGATCTTCCTCAGTGAAATTCTCTTTGCTGATAGGAACTTAAAATGAGCTATGCGTATGGGGCGTCCATTTATATTGGACGCCCCTTTTTATTTAATTGCGAGGCTCACGGTCCGTAGCCGCAATTTCGACGAGCTACGCGAGCTCGAAATGGAGGCGCAGGAGAAAAAGCGCTGAAAAATTGGCCGGTCAGGCCGCAAATTTTTCAAACTTTTTCAGTGAGCCCCAATTGATAAATAGCGAGGGAGCGCGCCGAAGCCGCAGATCAAGCGAGCTCCAGCGAGACTTGATCGGAGGCGCAGGCAAAATTTCGAGTAACTTGCCGCGTCCAGCGGCATAAAATTACGACAAAATTTTAGCAGACCCAATTGATAAGTAGCGAGAAAACCGATGCGTAGTGGAGGGGAAAAGAGCTCCTGCGATTTTTCCCCGAAACGTAGCAAAAATTTTCGGTAAATTTGCCGCGGTCAGCGGAAGCAAATTTGCCAGAAAATTTTAGATTTTCCCTATTAAACGCAACTCCACTAAACAACCACTTACAAATTCACAAAAATTGACTTCCATATACCAAGAAACTATGCCAGCTCTGGACCGGTCCCGATTTTTTCTGCGCATGTGTTTAGACAAGGTTTAGGTAACAGGATTAGAATATAAATGTATAAAATCTAACCCTGTCACCATGACTAAATCTATCTCAAAAATGATCACAAAGAAATGGCTAAATATTCTTAAGGAGTACGAG
>WJKE01000046.1 GCA_014729275.1 Candidatus Peregrinibacteria bacterium
ATACAAAGCAGACATCGAAGATATGCGCGAATCGCCATCTCTCAAAATAAAAAAAATCCTGGAAGATAAAGGTGCTAATGTTATTAGCTACGATCCATTTATTCCCGAAAATTCGAACTACCAAACGCTTGCACAAACTCTAAAAGAAGCAGATTCAATTATTATCGCCACCCCACACACTGAATTCAAAAATATTTCAGCAAAAACTCTTAAAACATATAACATACAAATTGTAATAGATGGGAAAAACTGTTTAAATAAAGCTGACATACTCGCACAAGGCATTATTTACAAAGGAATCGGACACTAAAATCATGAAACTTTTAATATTAATACCGGCTTACAACGAAGAAGCGTCACTTTCAAAGGTGCTTTCTTCCCTACCAAAAAATCTTGAATCTATTGATGAGATTAATGTTCTTGTTGTTGATGATGGAAGCAAGGATGCCACAAGCAAAATTGCAAAACAACACAACACCATCCTCATCAAACACAAAAAAAATGAAGGCCTAGGAAAAACTTTTCAGGATGGTGTGAATAAAGCTCTGGAGCTAAAATCCGACATTCTCCTTACAATAGATGCAGACGGACAATTCGATACAGCAGACATCCCAAAAATAATAAAACCAATTATAGAAAAAAAAGCTGATCTTGTTACCGGCTCCCGTTTTATAGATAAAAACTTCACACCAAAAAACATTCCTTTCATAAAAAAATGGGGCAACAAGCGAATAGCAGAAATTATTTCATGGGCTTCGTATAACCGCCTTTACGATGTCAGTTGCGGTTTTCGAGCATATGGAAAAGAAGCATTATTAAACCTAAATTTATTCGGAAAATTCACATACACTCAGGAAACTATTCTCGACCTCGCATACAAAGGACTTCACATAAAAGAAGTACCAATAAACGTTGAATACTTCAAAGACAGAAAATCACGAATAGCCGGATCAATAATAAAATACGCAATAAACTCCTCATTAATAATTTTTAGAACAATAAAAGACTACCGGGCACTCAAATTTTTCGGATTTATGGGCACACTAATGTTTGGATTGGGTCTAGTATTAGACATTTTCGTCTTCTACCATTTTTTCAAATACCAAACCTTTTCACCCTACAAAATTTTTGGATTCATGGGGGCTTTCCTAAATGCAACTGGAATTATGGTGATCTTTATTGGAATTTTGGCTGACAGCATAGACAAAGTGCGCCTAACACAGGAAAAAATCCTTTATTACAGAAAAAAAGAAAATTATTACAATTTAACACCCCACAATGATTAATATTTCAGCACCGATTATTACAGAAAAAGATATTAAAGATATTTCAGAAGTTTTAAGATCCGGAATGATAGCGGGTGGACCAAAAGTTTCTGAGCTTGAAAAAGAATTCGCATCATACTGCGGCACCGAATATGCAATTGCTGTTAATAGTGGGACCGCTGCACTACACTGTGCCCTTTACGCGCTAGGGGTGAAAAAAAACGACGAAGTAATAACCACACCATTCACATTTGTAGCAACTGCAAACCCCATCCTCATGCAAAACGCAAAAATTGTTTTTGCAGATATTGATGAGGATACTTTTTGCATAGACCCAAAAGAAGTGGAAGCCCACATCACACCTGCCACAAAAGCGCTACTACCTGTAAGCCTATATGGCAGACCTTTTGATCAATCTCTTCAAGAAATAGCAAAAACCAACAACCTTAAAATACTTGACGATGCCGCTCAATCAATTGGAGCAAAAGTTGAAAATAATATGGCAGGAAACTTAGCCGACATTTCAGCATTCTCACTCTACGCAACAAAAAACATAATGTGTGGTGAAGGAGGAATGCTAACAACAAACGATCCAGATTTAAACGAACTATGTAGAAGGTTTCGACACCACGGCCAGTCCGAACAAACCCAATATGAATATGCAGACATCGGCTACAACTATAGAATGACTGATATTCTGGCAGCTTTAGCCCTAAATCAAATCAAAACTGTTGAAGAAATTACAGAAAAACGAAACGAAAATGCAAAAAAATTAAGCCAGGGGCTGGAAAAAATTGAAGGAATAACAGTCCCCTCCATAGAAGCAAATACCAGACATGCATTCCATCAATTCACAATTCGCGTAATGCCTGAATTCAAATTAAACAGAGACGAATTAAAATCACATTTGCAAGAACATGGAATTGGCAGCGGAATATATTATCCTAAACCACTGCATCTTCATCCACATTTTAAAAATCTGGGATACAAAGAAGGAGACTTTCCCGTAGCCGAACGCGTAGCCAAAGAAGTACTCTCACTACCTGTTCACCCTTCACTATCCCCTGAAGATATTGAAAAAATTATCGAAACCATAAAAAATATATAACATGGACATATTCATAGAACCCTCCGCCACCGTAAGTGAAAAAAGCAAAATCGGACACGGCACAAAAATATGGAACCTAAGCCAGGTTCGGGAAGACACAATTATCGGCAAAAACTGTATTTTAGCAAAAAATGTTTACATAGATTTTACGGTTCAGATTGGCGACAACGTAAAAATCCAAAACAATAGCTCAATTTATCACGGAGCAATTATTGAGGATGGAGTTTTTATTGGCCCACATGTTGTTGTAACTAATGATAAAATTCCCAGAGCAATAAACGCAGATGGAAGCCTAAAATCAAATGACGATTGGACTGTTGGTAAAACCCGAATTAAAAAAGGAGCAAGTATAGGAGCTCAAAGTGTAATTCTTCCCGGAGTTACAGTTGGAGAATTTGCACTAGTAGGAGCAGGGTCTGTTGTAACAAAAGATATTCCCCCTCATGCCATGGCTTTTGGGAATCCCGCAAAAATCGCCGCTTACGTTTGCTTCTGCGGAGAAAAACTTGATGAAAACAATCATTGTTCTAAATGCAACCAAAAAGTAGAAATTAATAAATAAATTATGAAATGCGCAGTTATTGGAGTTGGAAATATGGGGAAAAATCATCTAAGAACTCTATCTGAAATTGATGAAGTAAAACTCGTTGGTATAGCTGATTTAAATGAAAAGCTTGGGCAAGATCTTGCAGACAAATTCTCCTGTAAATATTATTCAGACTACAAACGCCTTATTGAAGTTGAAAAACCCGAAATAGTTTCGATATGTGTACCAACTTCACTACATCACAAAGTTGGGCTTTATTGTATTGGACAAGGAATAAACGTACTTTTAGAAAAACCGATTTCCATCGAAATTGAACATGGGGAAGAACTTATCAATGCATCCAAAAAAAAGGGAGTAAAACTTTTGGTGGGACATATAGAAAGATTCAATCCCGTAGTACAAAAAACCAAAAAATTAATACAAAAAGGCGAACTTGGACAAATAACCTCAATAACCGCAAGAAGAGTTGGTGGCTTCCCTCCCCAAATTAAAGACGCAAACATTGCAGTTGACCTGGCAATCCATGACATCGACATCATTAACTACTTATTGGATTCACTCCCCGACCAAATATATTCAAACAAACAAAAGCACCACATAGAAC
>WJKE01000047.1 GCA_014729275.1 Candidatus Peregrinibacteria bacterium
AATTTACTTGATGCTCTTGAGGCCACCAGGGCAGACATTATTTTGCATGAAGGTGAAGACAATGAGCTAAATCATGTTGATCCAGGCGAAACCAGGGTTGTAAGTGCTTCTGACATGAGCGAGCAAATTGCTTTAACTGAGGCTAAAATAAAAGCCGGATTATTGGAAGATGATGGTTTGCCTTTACTACCGGATGCATTTTTGGAACCTGTTGATCCTGCTGACTCAGACTCAAATCCTTTTGAAACCGGCCCTGTTGATCCACAATCACTTAGGAAAACTGCAGTATTCCCTGCTGTTTCTAAACAAACTGATCCAACCGACCCAACTCCAATAAGGGCAATTCCGGCTGTTTATGCTTCGGGATTTGATGATTTTGGTTTTTTGGATGGAGATGAGGAAGACGATACTAATGGTAGCACTGAGGGAGATGGCCAAGATGAAGAGGAGTTACTTGCCACAAATGTAAATTTCCTACATCAACCATCGACTGCAGATGATAGTGATGATAGTGAAGATAGTGCTGAGGACGATGAATCTTCTGATGAATTTGATTTTGAAGATGATTTGGATGGCTGGCTTGATGACGTTGATTTTGAACTAGGTGAAGGTGATGTTGATTTTGAACTTGGTGAAGATGATGTTGATTTTGAACTTGGTGAAGGTGATGTTGATTTTGAACTTGGTGAAGATGATGTTGATGTAGATGGAGTTTTTATTGGTTTTGGGGAAGCTGATAATATTCCGGATATAACCGATTTTGAACGAATAGAAGAGCCAATTAAAGAATCTGGCGAGGACTCCCTACAGCAGGAGGAAGCGAAAGCAGAAAAGAATGAGGACCCCCCTAGTGATCTGGATATAATTATTGGTTTGATTGACGAATTTGAAAGCCAAGCCCATAAAATCACATTAGAGCTTGATAAAAATTTGGAATCTCAAATTCAAATTCAGAATTTTATGGCTGGTGTAAGAAATATGATTGAACTCATTTTGGATACTTATGACTTCACTATACTTTGTGAAGATTTAATTAAGGACGAATTGGATGATCTTCCAACTGAGGATGAAATTCAGGACTTTTATAATTTGCTTAATTCTTAACTTTTTCCGCTATTAAATCTATTAACTCTTCGAGGTTGTCTTTTTTATGCGCGGAAATAAAAATTGGATTAAACTGCTGGTACTTTTGTTTTAGTTCCGCTGGGTCGTTTGGAATATCAATTTTATCGTTTTCTCCCCAGCCTAAAATTTCCATAGTTTCCGCACCAGCCTTTAAAATACCATGCTCTTCAATTTTTTTCTTTTTCTGTGGAAGAACGCGCTTTAGATGCTTTCTTTTAATAAGGTCCATTTTGTTAAACACGTATATTCGGGGCTTATCTTTTAGCCCCATGCTGTTTAAAATTTCCTCCACAACCTGAATTTTTTTGTGTAGGTCCTTATCGGAAACATCTATAACATGAAGAATCAAATCGCTCTCAACAGTTTCAGCAAGTGTTGATTTAAAGGCCTCAATAAGCTCCGGAGGTAGATCGCGAATAAATCCGATAGTGTCTGAAATCAAAATTTCTGTTCCGGGATTATATTTACCATCCTTAAGCGGTTTATCCGGCTGAATGTAGATTTTGCCAACCCTTGTATCCAATGTGGCAAATAGTTCATCCGCAATATAAACATCTTTTCCTGTGAGGGCATTTAAAAGCGTAGATTTTCCTGAATTTGTGTACCCAACCAGAGCTACTGTTTTAAAATTCAACCTTTTGCGCCTTTTTCTGTGCCCCTTTTTAATCAAACTATAATGTTCAAGTTTTTTCTTAATTTTAAGCTCCTGACGCCTTAAATGGCGCTTCATCATCTCAATATTGGCTTCACCGGACCCTGCTCGCACCCCCACTGCTCCCTCCTGACGCGCCAGCTCCTTACCCATTCCGTAAATTCTTGGACCAAAATGTTTAATGCCCGCAAGTTCCACTTGAAGTTTTGCTTCGCTGCTCTTTGCGTGTTTTTCAAAAATTTTTAGAATCAGGTCAACTCTGTCCCAAACCTCGATTTTGTCTTTTTCAAAAATCTCATTTATATTGTAAATTTGGCCCGGCTTCATAATGTTGTTCACCACTACAAGTTTCGCCTCATTCTCAAGTGCCATTGAATGAATTTGATTCACTTTTCCCTTTCCAATATACGTCCTATAATCGGGTTGGGAGCGCTTTTGAATTATTTTCACAACAGAAATGCCTCCAAAGGTTTTTACCAGGCTCTCAAGCTCATTTAGCCTTTTGGCCTCCTCCTCATCGGGAAGCTCGGGCGGAACAACATCAACAAGAATTGCTTTAATTTTTTTCATGTGCACTTATTCTATTTGTTTTTGACTTTTTTGCAATTATTTGATGAAATTTTAATCATGAAAAAGGCTTTAAAATATTTTCGAAATAATCTGGACATTATTCTGCTTGGGGGCCTTTTTATTTTTGCTTTGATTAATCCGGTTTTTAAAAAGTATGATTATGGGCCGGGCTTTCCTTTGGTGATGCTGGGGGCGTTTAGTGGCTTAATTATTTACTTTCTGCGGTTTAGGCTCAAACGTGAATTTGCCTTATGGGAAGCTGTTTCATTGATTGTTTTTGCTGTTTTTATTGTGCTTTCTTTTATGTATTCGCAGGCAAAAAACTTTGGATTAAGTGAGGTTATGGCTTTTTTGAGCATAATTCCGGTTTATCTTTTGACTGCTCATTCAAAATTTAAAAATAGGAAGAAACTTCTTAAAATTCTGGTGAGCGGAGCCTTACTAGCCGGTTTACTCGGATTTTTGCAATTTTTTTGGAGTTCGCACCCAAGAATGTTTGGCCCATTTTTTAATGTTTTCTATCATGCGAATGTGTGGCCAAATGCCTTTGCCTTGTTTTTACTTATGGCATGGCCTTTAACACTCCTTTACTTTAAGAAAAATTATGTAGTTATATCACTTTTAATTTCTTGCTTGCTCCTCACCTATTCACGGGGAGCTGTAATTGCTTTTGGTGGTCAGCTTATACTTTTGGCAATTTTTTATTTTAGGAGTTTTAATTTGAAGACGATTATAAAGATTATTATTTGTGCCGGGCTTGCTTTAGTAATGTTTTTGATTGCCGCGGAGGTTCGTTCGGATAATCGCGAAATTATTGATGTTAGCGATAGGATTGAATTTGAGAATGAGGAGGGCCTTACATCTGCCCGGGAGAGAATAGATTTTTGGATGGGAGCTATTGAAATAACTAAGAATAATCCCCTTCTTGGTACCGGGCCTTTTAGCTTTAGGTACGCTTATAATCCCATTCAGCAAACACTTTTGGGTGCGAGTGATCATCCACATAATATATTTTTAAAGATTGCCAGCGAGAACGGGCTTATTGCATTGGCTTCTTTTGTTGTATTTTTGTTGAGCTGGTTAATCACTTTGGGGACAAGATTTAAGTCACTTGAAAAAGCAGAAAAAGAAACTGTATTTGTTATTTTTGTGTGCGTCGCAGGGGCGATTGCTCATAATTTGATTGATTATAACTTCAATTTTTACGTGAACTTGTTGATGTTGGTTATTTTACTAGCTATCTCCCGTTCTTATGTTGCGAAAAATCTTAAAAAACCCAGGTTGAATATTTTTATTTTGCTGATTTCTCTTCTAATCTCGATTATTTCTGTTTACGAGGTCAGTGTTTATGCCTTGGGACTTCGTACAGAATCTTTTTATGTAAGGGACGACTTAACCAATAAAGCTGATGAACTTTTACAAGAGGGTGATTATGCCAAATCTTTATCATATATTAAGACACAGCTAAAACTAAACCCTTTAGATTCGCGGGCTAAGTATCTAGAGGGCGTAATTTATTGTTCAGAAGACTATGAGAAGGCTGATGAAGAGTTATGCGAGGATAAACTTATTGAAGCAATTGAGCTAAATCCCATGAATAATATTCGTTACTATACTGATGCATTTAGAGAACTTGAGCCCGAGGATCCGGAATTTGATGAGCTTCTGGTTGAAAGTTTGGAAATTCTTTATACATATTTTGATTACGTGCAAAAAAACGTGCATTTTACCGCCTACACCCCTAATGTTGAAGCTGCTTCCGAACTTGTGAGCCATGTAATTCTGTTTACAGGACTAAAAGACTCAGTTAGCTTATCTGAAAATAATGAATTAATGTTAAAAAAAGCTCATGAACTTAGAGAATCCAAATCTTATTAAAGCCTGCATGTTTGACATGGACGGCACGATTACAGATAAGGGCATGCACTACCCCAGCCAGGAAATGGCTGATGCTTTAACCAACCTTGCACAAAAAATGCCAATTGCTATTTGTACGGGGCGGCAGCTTGAGTCCTTTGAATCTCATGGGCTTAATTATCTGCTTAAAGAAATCCAGCCTAAAAAACTGGAACGGTTTTTGGAGAATTTGTATCTTGTAGCTGAAAATGGCTCTATTGGTTACAATTTTAATACTGATCTGGACCGATTTCAAGAATTTTACAGGGGGCAGTGGCCTGAGGAAATAATTGAAAGGAATAATTTTATGAAACAGCTTGATGAAGAGGTTTCTGAGTTTGGGGAGGTAGTTTACGAGGCGCACCGAGTTGTTGTAGTTGTGAGAACGTTTCATGGTGAGGATAATGATATCGATAAAATTTATAATAGATCGGCGGAGATTGAATCTATTGTTAAAAGTTTTTTATCTGAACATTGGTCGAATTTTGAAGAATTTTTTCATATAGGTAATGCAGGAATTGGTGTGGTGGTTTGCCCTGCAGATTCAGATAAAGATAGGGGAATTAAAGAGTTTGGCGACATTTTAACAAAATCCCGCGGCTATGAGTTTTCTAAAAATTATCGTGAAATTTTGGTTATTGGAGATAACCCTCAAATCCGTGGGAATGACCACTACTTTTTGGCTGGTAAATACGGAATTCCTTTTTCTGTGGGAGATCATGTATTGAATGCTTCTCCTGTAAAAGAAAAAAATGGCAATCGTCTACTTCACTCTGCCGGTACTTTGGCTTTAATTAGAGAAATCTTACAGTGAAACAATAGCGATAATCTGTAAACTTCAATGCCTTGCTGAATTCAGTAATTGTTTTATTATATTTAACCTAATTTATAATTTGCAAATTATGTTTAGAAAAATCGCAGGCTTTAGCACAATATTTTCACTTTTGTTTTTACAGTTTTCAGCCATTAGTAATGCCCTTACAACTGAGGCTGACCTTATTAGCTCAGTGAGCCAAAGCGGTGAGTATGATTTTACAATTACTTACAATACCACTGATTATAATACGCTTCTAAATGGAAGGTCTGCTGGAAGTATTATTATTATGAAAGACACTTCCAGATTAGTTACTCTTGATTCATGGACCTATGGTGAAAGACCAATTAGCTCTGTTAGTTGGGATGGAAAATCTTCTCTTTGCGGCACTAGTGATAATGTGTGCCCTGATGGATCTGATTATAGCGTTGTAGTTGGCGTAAACTGCGATATTGGTAGCGGTGATTTTTTGGCAGAAACCCACCAGGAATATTTTGAAATTGGCCAAACTTCATCTTTTACTCTGGATACTTTTGCTTTATCCGTTTCTGATGGTGAATCGTATTTAGATCCCTCCCCTAGCGGTAATGATGCGCATCTTGAAATTATGTATAAATTTTCAGATACTGCGGATTCAATGGCTATTACAATTGAGAACGAGGATGAAGAGCTTTACAAAACTATTGCGGAAACAACTGTTTTAGATGGGCTCTCTACCTGGGACGGTAATTACGCAACTCGATTGGTTAAACCGGGTGAATATACAGCTACAATTACTGCAACAAAGTCGGGTTTTACGACCTTAACTGATTCTGAAACTTTTACCGTAGCTTACAATGATATGGATCGTCCTGATATAAGCGGTTTTTCGGTTGATCCAAGCTCTTTTGATCCTGATTATGAGGATACTGTGATTTCTTTTACCAATGATGAATCTGCTTATCTTGAACTGGAAATCCGAAATGCGAGCGGTGACACTGTAAAAGCTTTTTCTGATTACAACTATGATCAATACAATTCGAATACTGACCATGATGTTAGCTGGGATGGCCGAAACAGCTCTGGCTCTAATATTTCTAACGGAACTTATGTTGTAAACCTATCTGCATGGAATGGTTATGGAGTTACTGAACAAGAAACAAGTGTAACTCTGTCAGGTTCCGGCTCAAGCTCTTCAAGCAATATCCATATTGGAGATATTTCTATAAGCCCTTCTAGCTTTGAGCCTGTTGAAGATGGTGAAGTGGATATTGAATTTGATATTAAAGAGGATCTGGATGAACTGATCGTAAATGCCGTACAAGGAGCTACGGTTATTGAAATTTTTAATGAGGATGATCTTGATGAAGAAAGTAATTTTGAATTTAGCTGGGATGGAGAGGATGATGATGGCGACCTTGTAGATGACGGATCATGGAGGATTGAATTTTTATCTGAAAAAGATGGTCAAAATTTGACTGCTTATGACACTTTTAAAGTTGTTTATGCTGAACCTGAGATTAAGGATTTATATGTTTCTAAAGAGAAATTTGATAATGATTTGGGAGAATTTACTTATGTAATTTTTGAAATTGATGATAGTGACGCGCTTGTAGATATTGAAATTTGGGAAGACGGGGACAAAGATGACACATTTATTGAAGAAATGGATGTTGAGGAAGACCAGCTATACGCTGTGATGTGGGATGGTGATAGATACGACTATGATGATGATCTGGATATTAATGTTAAGGCGTGTAATCCCGAGAAGGAAGACATCTGTAATTCTGAAAAAATTTCTATTGATTTGAGTGAAGATGATGTTTCTAGCACTAAATCGAACGTTACAAAC
>WJKE01000048.1 GCA_014729275.1 Candidatus Peregrinibacteria bacterium
AATGCCGTATAAAGAAGGTGTAACAAAGAACCATTTAGATGCTCCATCAAGTTCTTTGTCATGGTATTCTACCTTGTAGTCAGCCTTATAAAATCCACCCCAAAATGTAGGCTTAAAGTCAAAATTCAGAACAGTTTTATCGTTGCTTAGAACAGGGTAAATTCCACCATAAGTTTTAACGTTCATTCCAAATAAGTTCTGAACCATAATCTTAATATTTGCATCTACTGCTACGTTACCCATGTTTTCAACTTGTACACTTAGTGCTTTTCCTCCTTCAGGGTTTCTTTCAACTCCTGTTTGGGCAATTGCAACTTTTTCAAAGACCTCTGGTCCCGGAACAGTAATTGCAACTCTTAAAGCTACTCTGGTTGCAAGATTAATTGTGCTTCCAGCAGTTTGTGGAGCTGTTTCTTTTTCCTGTACAACCACACATCCATCGTGTTCACCTACTGAAGTTCCGTCAGGTACACGAATAGAAAAAGATACAACTTCTTCAGAATTAGGTTCTAAAGTTATTTCTGTTGAAAGATCCATCCATGATCCAACCTGGTCTTTAGTTTCGGAATACTGCTCACAAGCAAATCCACCGTCTGTAGAAGGTGTGGAGTCAGCAGAATACACCATAAGAGTTTTTACTTCCTCAGTGTTATTTACTACTTTCACTCCTTCTTCAACTAAATCCCCCTGTTCAAGGCTATGGATAAAAATTGATTGAGATCTTTCATTATTCTCTCTTGGATAAGCGGGAGAAGCTCCAACCCCTTCATATTCGATGGCAAGAGCTGTCCCCTGTAAAACCAGGAGAGTTACTATTAGTAATGGTAAAAATTTTATTTTATTAAACATAATTATAGGTATTTAGGGTATTAAGATGCAGCAATTGTTAGTGTCATATTAATATCATAATCACTTGCTGCAGGCTGCTCTGCAGGGATTGTTTGTGAAATTGATACTCCTTGAAGAGTCCAATCTCCAATATCATCTGATCCGGCCGCACCAGTAAGAAGAGTAATACTATCAACTGATCCTTCAGAGAATGAAGCTGAAGAACCTTTTGTTACGTTAGTAGTTGTACAACTTGCACATTGACCGGCAGCAAGAGTACCACCTGAAGGATCAACAGTCATTTGTCCTCCAAATGAATCAGTGTCAGCTCCGTCTGTACATCCTGAACTTGTAGGGTCGTTAAAGTCGAAATCAGTTCCCGCACTGTCCCAAACATCGGTTGGAGCTGATGCAGCCAATGTAACTGACCATCCATTATCAGTAGCATCAGGATTTTGCACGTAAATTTGCTCAGTTGCAGAACCGAATGTCCCTGTTGTTGTTTGACATGCGAAACTGAAAGTTGCAGAAGACATGGTCACGGAAGGACTTGCAACTGCTGCATAAGATCCATCTACAATATCTACACTAAGAGTTCCCGCATTAATTGTTTGCGTAAAATTCGAAGTAGAATTTACTGCGATGTAATAAGTTGTAGTACCCACCATTACCAAAGAAACCAGGACTAGGGTAAGTACTGTGAGGCTATTCGCCTTCAGAAATCCATTTTTCGTGGATTTTTTTCTTTTTACCATTTTTTAAAATGTTAATTTTTATTTTTTTTACTACTTATAGTATACTATAAACTGAATGTAGTTACAACATATTTTGTGCGATGAGTAAAATAAAAATCCTGCTTCCATTCCTATTATTATTGAGCTTCGGCTTTGTATTTTACTCATTTGAGAATACTGGGCTTTTTCAAGCAGTAACTACCAACTTTAATCTTACTATAAACCCTCCTTCTACTTTTGAGCCAGTTACCCCACCAGATCCGGATCCGATTGTTGTTCCCGGTGGCGGCGGCGGAGGTGGGGGTGGTGGTGCAAGCTCCTCTAGGTCAACACCAAAATCCACTTCCAGGACCGAGGTTTTGGAAGATGACACAAAAACCAGTGAAGATGACAAAAAAACCAGTGAAGATGACAAAACTACCCAGGATAAGCCTTCAACATATGATCCAGATGGTGACTATGTCCCTCCTCAAGATACTGATTATCAAGCTCCGGACAACACATTAAAGCGTGTGCTAACACCTGAGGAAATTCTTATGTACAGGCAAATATACCGAGGTAGTGGTGATTCCTTTTTCATAAATTTGCTGGATCTATCAGGTGGCTACCTTAAACCGCTTGTTTTAAAGGGAAAAACTAATATTGCGAATGCTGTCGTGTTTATTAGGTTTATTGAAGAGGGTGTTACTTATATGGCTGAGGTTAACCGTGATGGTGTATTTAATTTCGAAATTCCTGAATTATTTAAGCGCGGTACTCACACTGTTGAGGTAAAAGCCCTGGATCCGTTTGATTTTAGTGTAAAATCTTCAACAATATATACTTTGCATTTTGAGGCTTTTACTTTGCTGGATGAAGATCAAATTGCTGAAGATGTTACGGTCGAAAGTCCGACTAATGAACTTGGGCCATCTACTGATGGAATTGATGAAACTGATGGAATGGGAGAAACTGATGGAATTGAGGAAACTGGGGAAACTGCTGAAGAGATTGAAGAAACACAAGATATACCTGCTGAAACAACATATATCGAAGATATTTCATCAACTGAGGGATTTATTGATTTCCATTTAATTAATGAAGCTAATGCCGAGGAGGATCAGGTTGTTAGCACGGAGGAGCTTAAGAAATACTTTTACATAAATCTTGAGGTTCCGGAAACGGTTAACGCTTCCGAAATACTTGAATTTAGGATTAAGGTTGCGGACATGACTGAACAAACTATATCCGGATCAACTTTAATTCAGGTAAATTACAATATTAAGAATTTGGCTACAAACAAGATTGAGTTTGAAAAATCTGAGGTTCATGAGATTGAAGAGGGGCTTATTTATCCGGTTCAATTAAAAGTTTTTGACCTTTTGGAAAATAATTATTATGCAGTTAATGTTTCTATAGTTGACGAAAATTTTCAGAGATTTAAGGCAAGAGAGATATTTGAAGTAATTCCACTTGAAGAGGTTAAGGGTCAATCAAATGATAATGATTCGTCTGAATTTGGTGATGCCAAAAACAACATATACATTATTCTTACCCTTGTTATGGTACTGGTGCTCGGAGTAGTGATTATCTACCAGATTAATAGAGATTAGTACTTTTATGCCTTTCTTGAGCCAACATTCATTGCTGCAATATTTAGCAGATTAATAGAGAATGTCACTTTTACGCCTTTCTTGCCAAAATAAATCCCAAATTTTGCTGATAGTGTGAAGGAGTTGAGCTAACTTTATAGCCCAGCTTGTTAAGAATATTTATTAGATGATTTTTTTTGGGTGTGTTATTTAGCTCGTGATATTCAATATATATTGTGTCGATTTTTTCGGCTAATTCGCGAGGTAGGCTTTCTAAAATAGCGTATTCACCTCCCTCGGTGTCAATTTTTAAAAGCTCACATTTTTCAATTTTATTTTTTTGGAAGATGCGATTAATGGTGCTGGCAGGAACTTGCATTGAATTTTGGGAGGGAGTGCATAATGAATGATTATGAGAATCTTCACTTAAAAACAATTCACATATGTCATTTCTATCTGAAATCGCTTTTGATGCAGGATAAATATTTTTTAAACGATTTTCTTTAATGTTCTTTTTAAGTAAAGAAAAATTTTGGGGCTCAGGTTCAAAGCAAAAGATACCGATTTCGGGATTGAGGACTGCTGCATATATAGAAAATAATCCTATATGTGCGCCAATATCAACAATGCAATTTTTGGATTTTTTAATACTTTCCTCAACAATTCTATAATCAAAATCTTCAAATATTTCGCTATAAACAGATCTGTCAGCATCATCTCTTAAAAAAATTTTAATATTTTTTTTGTAAAAATTGGTTCTAATTTCTTTCATTTTATGAACATGAGTGTTGCGATTTTTCTAAAATAACGGTTCAGCTACGTCCATATATAGATTTGTGTTGATTTTTTAAAGGTGTAAAAATCAGCTATAATTTCAATCATTTTATGAATCGTAAGTTTCTGAACTAATAGGTGCAGAAATTTTGTTCTCCAGTATTTTAGGTTTTTCAGTATATTGCCTTGAAATATTTTGTAAACTTTTTTATTTGCTGGTGACATGATAAATTTAGATTATCTTAACCTTTTCTTATGAAAAAAATATTACTGCTGATTGCAATACTTATTGCGCTGCCAACGAGTATTTGCTCGGCTGCCTCTTCTTCGGATATGGAGGCTACAGTTCAAATTGCCAGTTATGATGTGAACAATTCTTTTGCTTCGGGTACAGGATTTTTTGTGAGTTCCATGGGGACTGTTCTTACAAACACTGATGTAATATGGGATAGCAACACAAATTCCCCTAGAGAGAATATTACCATTTATACATGGAATCAGGCCGACGGGTCGTTGAATGCTGCGTACACAATGGAGGTATGGGCTTATGACCGGGCTTATGACATGGCACTTTTAAGTCCTAAAAACACTTTTGATGACCAGGGTTATGTGCTTGATGGATACATTGGTTTTAATAATTCACTTGATACTCCTTATTTAACTTTAAATTCCTATTCACCTTCTAATGGTGATAGTCTTGAATACTTAAGTTATGAGGACACATCCTTAAATTCACAGGCTTCTATTTTATCTACTACGGTTTCGAGTTTTGATTCAAATTATTTAACGACTTCTGCTTCGACACAACTCATGAGTTCAGGTGGACCGGTTTTTTATAATGGTGAAGCGGTTGGTTTAAAACTTGAGGGTAGCGATGTAATTAGAAGTGAATATATTTTTGATTGGTTTCAGGTATTAAATTCTGACTTAACTTTAACTCAGCCCTTTATTGAAGTTACGTTTGGAAGTGATTACAATAATTTATTGAATGGGTCTGATGATGTTGATGATGTTGATGATGTTGATGATACAGTGGATGCAGTGGATGCCGTGGAGGAAACTACTGTTACAGATACTTCAGTTAGTGTCCCCCAATCCACTACTGTTGATACTACCGATTATAGCTACCTTCCCCAGGAGGCACAGGATTTTATTGTCTCAATTCAAACTTTTGTACGTGAGGGGCAAGCCACTATGGATGGTGAACTTATGAAAATGTCGGATTTAAGTTCCAGGGAGCAGAGTTTGTATCCTTCAGATGTTGTGAATCCTCTGCTTTATGCGCATATGGATCCTGAGGCGGTGAATGTTACAGGATTTCCGGATGTGGGAATGGACCACCCAAATAGAGATGCGATTTTTGGTTTGGCAAATATGGGCATAATAAAAGGTTACCCGGATGGAACTTTTAAGCCGGATGGCGATATCAATCGAGCAGAACTAACAAAAATGGTTACTTTAATGCGAGTTGTAACAATCCCTCAGGTTGAGGATTATAATAATTGTTTTCCGGATGTAGCCAGTGAATGGTTTGCACCCTACGTTTGCTATGCAAAAAATGTAGGCTGGATTCAGGGTTATCCGGATGGAACTTTTAAGCCTGCTCAAAATGTTAATCGTGCGGAAGCACTGAAGATTATATTAAATGCGTGGTTTTATGAAACGGGAGTTATTCCAGGTTTAAATAATGGAGTTGCTTATCCGGCTGATGCAGATACCAATGAATGGTATTATGAATTTTTAAACTATGCTTTACAAGATGATATTCTTGATTTGCAGCACGCATCATACGATAATGGATTCCAATATTTTGTTGGAAATAACATGACAAGAAAAGAAGTAGCCGAAACTTTGGCAAGACTTTTGCAAAAATAGATCTATCTTGCTCGTCCTTTTGGATAAGCGATTTTTTCCGGATATTCATCGAAAAATTCTAATACTTTTTCGGTGAGTCGGGAAATCGTAACTCCTTTCTTTTTGGGGATTACCGGAAAAGTTATTCTAAAATCGATCCAACTTTGTGCCGGCAAAAAGGTGTATCTAATTGCCTGAAAATGTTCGTCATCAAAATCGTGATCTTCCAGGAGTTCTTCAAATTCTGTTTTAATTTTACTAATATTTTTTGAAAAATGTTCCTTAATTATTTTTTTAATTCCCTGGATTGCGAACTGAAAATCTGTGTCATAGGTAAGCTGAAATGTTATTTCCGTCCAAATATATGGGAAATACTTAGAATAATTTGCAACCGGATCAGTTAAAAGTTTGCCGTTTGGCATTGTAAATACTCTACCGCTGGGAAAATCTCCCCTAATATATTCACTACCTACTTCTAAAATTTTTGTGTGAAGTGGATCTATCTTCATTACATCTCCTTTTATCTCCCCAATTCTAATCCTATCCCCCTCTCTATAAACCTGATGAGTTAAAAGGTAAACCCAGCCTATAAAGCTTAAAATAATCGGCTGAAACGCAAAAGTTAAAATTGCGGCAATAACACCAAGCGAAATTCCAAGTGCTACAAGGTGGTTTCTGAATGTGTAGATAATTAGGAGAGAAGACACAATTAAAATTAGCTTGTAGAGATTATTTCGTGTGCGTGAGGACCGAATTTTTAAGTGCACCAACTCCTTAATGCTTAAACTCGAAAACACTATAATCAGCGCGATCAAGCTGCTTTCTGCCAATGAATTAAAACTAAAATTTATGATAACATTTAGTAACAAGTAAATTACCAATAGTAGTACTAAAGTTACGGCTCTAAATAATAGTTTGTGTTTTGTTTTTTTGTGATTTTGCATCTTATTATTATAGCATTTTCTAACTGTATTTTCAATTTTTGGGGATTATAATTTCATAATTACGCTGTTGTATTGTTATTAAAAATGATATATTTGTGGCCAGTTAAAAATAATTTTATTCATTTTATGGCAGGCAAAATTCACAAACTCATTAATAGCATTGTTGAGTCACGATCTGATGGAAATAATGCTATTGCTAACTGTATTAGAACCAAATTAATACTAAAAGGCATTGACCCGTTTAAATATGATGAAAATTCAGAAGATGATGAAGAGATAATTGCACAACTTAAAGATCTGCAAAATATGCAAGATCTATAAAAAAAATACCCTATAAAACTAAAAATTATGTCCGTACTAAATGCCTATTCTAAAAAAAAGGATACAGTGAATGCTGTTAATGAAATTAAGGAAAACTTTAAGGATGGAGAGAATAAATTAATTTTGTTTTTTGCCTCTTCAAATTATCCAAAGAATAAAGTTGCCGAAGAAATGAAGAATGCTTTTCCTGACTCAAAAATATTCGGATGTACAACTGCCGGAGAGATTACTTCGGGGCAATTGTTGAAAAGTTCTTTAGTAGCCATGAGTTTTGATAGTGAAGAAATTGAAGATGTTGAAATTGCAGTAATAGAAAATATTAGCAATGAAGATAATGTGGCGTCGGCTCTAATCGGGTTGGAAAAATATTATGGAAAGCGACTGAAGGAAATGGACTATGAGAAATATGTAGGTGTAATTTTATTTGATGGATTATCTAATTCTGAGGAAAAGATCATGGAAAAAATTGGGGACCATACAGACCTTACAGTTATTGGTGGGTCTGCGGGTGATGATGTGAAGTTTGAAGAAACTTTTGTTTTTGCGGATGGAAAAACATATAACAATGCGGCAGTTTTGGCTTTGATAAAAACTAAAAGGGGCTTTGACACTATTAAAACACAAAGTTTTGATGTGCTGGATAAAGAGTTCACTGTAACAAAAGTGGATGAGTCGAATCGTCGTAAGGTTTTGGAGATAAATAATGAACCTGCAGTGGAATATTATGCGAAATTGGTTGGAACTGATAAAGAGGATGCGCAAAATCATTTTATGGATAATCCTACCGGTTTGATGGTTAATGGTGAACCCTATGTTCGTAGCCCGCAGAGGATTGAGGGTAACGCAATTTGCTTTTATTGCCAGGTTAAAGAAGGCACCTCTCTTAAACTTTTAAAAGCTACAGATATTATTTCCGAGACAAAAACTGCGATAACTCGTAAGCTTACTGAAATAGGTAGTATTTCCGCTTTAATTAATTTTCATTGCATCTTGAGAACTTTGCAACTTGAGGATGAGGGCAAAGAAGATGAATATGGTGAGATTTTTAAGGACATCCCCACTATTGGTTTTAGCACTTATGGCGAAGAATATATTGGCCATATAAATCAATCGTCGACGATGTTGGTTTTTAAGTAGGTGGAGTTGGAGTTTTGGCTTTACTTGTGTTATTTTGTAGTGCAAATTAAATTAATAATTTTATTATGAAAAAATTCCTTATAATTATGAGTTTCTTAGCTTTAATTGCACTTCCTGCCAGCGCAAAAGATTTCTCGGATGTTACAGATGAAACTTATTATTCTGATTCAATTATGTGGATGGCTAATAATGGCGTTATTAATGGTGATGCTGCTCCAAAAACTACTTTTAGACCTGATGATTGTGTGAATAGGGCTGAAATGCTGAAAATGCTTTTCGAAGCGACTGGTGAAGATTTAGAAAATATGGCTATGGGAGGTCTATATCCCGATGTTCCCTCAGATGCATGGTATTCCTCATATGTAAAAAAAGCTACGTTAAAGGGTGTTGTTCAGGGGTATCCTGATGGGAATTTTCGTCCTGAACAATGCGTGAATCGAGCAGAGGCAATGAAAATGGGGATTAATGAATTTGGAATAGATCTTCTTGAAGAAGATGAGGTTTCGAATTTTGGTGATATTGATACGGGTGATTGGTATGCAGAATTTGCCAATACTTCTTTGGGAAGGGGTTTGGTTGGTGTGAATCATGTTTATTCGGATGCTTCATCTGCCCTTTATTACTCACCTGCTGCTTATATGACCAGAAAGGAAGCTGCTGAAATGCTTTATAGAATGAAGACTGTGGTTGACAATGATTTAAATACCTATGGCCTTTATTATGAACCTAATCCGATTATTAGGGATTTTGTGAATGAAGAATATGCGTATGGTCAGGTTTCAGTAATGGGATATATTGAGGTTGATGAGGATAAAACTGATCCCAGATGTGATCCGGATTTTGATGACTGTGAAATAGTGGATTATGTTTGGTTCTATATTTATGAAAGTGATAATGATTATTTTACTGAATTCCTTAAAGATAACGAGGGTAATGCGTTTACTGATGGTAACAGAATAGGTTTGGGGTGTTTGACTGAGGACCATCGTATCACCTACTATAATGCTTCAGATTATTATGGTCATGAGGAGTTAACTATGGATCAGAAGGTTTCAGAAGCAATCTTAAATTCACAATCAGACTCTCCTATTACAATTAAGCTGACAAAATATTTACTTAGCGCAGGCTCAGGAGCACCTCTTTGTTACGCCCATTTTAGGGATGTGGAGTTGCCATATTGATGAAATAAAGTAGTAACCGGCCTTGTTGGGTAGGCTCTTATAAGGAATTTATATACTTATCAATTCTTGAAGAATTTTCTCGTGGTCTTTCGTTTTTCAAATATATTTCAATAAAATCTATAGAATCCCTTTTTACACAAAAGGAAAATATTAATCTTGTTTTACTAGCCCCTTTTAGACTTCTAACCATCAACCTTGTTTTTATTACCCTAACTCCTTTTTCTGGAGAATTTGTTAGAGTCACAAATCTTTTATTATTGTTAAAGTCTACTGAAGGAATGAATTTTTCGAAATTTTTGAGATCTCCCTCAAGAGAAGGTATTTTTTTCTTTAACTTTTTTAAATCTTTTAAAAAGCTCTCTAAATAATTAAAGTTCATCTTCATATTTTCTTACGGAATAGGGATCGTTTCGGTAAAAAACGCTTTCATAGCTAATCTCTTCCCCATCCTCGTGTGAAGACCAAGGTACATCAGCGTGGGAATAATCACTCAATTCGGTGGCAGACATGTGTGCTAATCGTGCGAGTACCGTATCAATAATTTCTATTTCTCTACCGTTTAGCTGAGATAAATCGGGGCTTATTCTTGGCAAATATTTACGTTGTTCAAAGGTAAAATACTGACTTTTTACTTCTTCTATCTCTTTCTTTTTCTTCATGTCTTCAATAACCTTGATAAATTCCTTTGGTGTCGGCCCATGATGATTTTTAATATACGTTAACCCCATTAATTGCTCTTCATATTTTTCGTAATAATCAAAATCAATAAAATACAAAAGTTTGTATAAAACAGTAAGTCCTACATTAGCCCTTCCCCCCACCTTTTCGAGAATGTACAAAAGAACCTGCTTAAATTTATCGAGTTTTTTTTGTGGAATTTCGATTCTAACACTACTGGTATTTTCAGGCTCATGCTCTTTTACAATGCCAAAAATTTTTTCAATCTCTGCTTTTTCCTGCAGCTTTAAAGGTCGTTTGCCTTTTTCCAAACTAATTAACGTGGGACGTGACATATTTAGCCTTCTTGCTAATTCTTCCTGTGGCATGCCAAATTTTTTCCTTAGTTTCTTTATGTTCATAGGATTATTAATGGGTTTAAGGTTATTTGAGAATATGTTTAGTCTACATCCCCCCCATTCCTCTTGTCAATGTTTACGTTTTTTTTACGTTTTTTTTACAATGCTCTTGACTTCAACATGTTATCTCCAATAAAATGCTGTTAGCAACTTAATTATCTAATAAAATTTTCATGAAATCCAAAAAAACTAAGAAACTATACCGCTCAGCTGTAACCGGCAAATTTGTTCCTAAATCTAAAATTAAGAAGAATCCTAAAACCACGGTTACAGAAAAACGGAAAAAATGTTAACACCTGTTCCTTCAATTCAGCCTCTATCAATTAAGTGTATTTTGCATGTAATTAAAAATTTGAATAATTTTCTGCGCAAAAAAATTGTGGGGTTGGCGAAAATTGTGATGGAAATAATTTGAAAGATTTTTTTATTGCTGTGCTATAGCCACGTTTTATTTTTTAAGGTTTTACTAAAATAAATATTAGTCTTATTTTGTCTATGATTTTAGGTTGCTGGTGGGATGAACTTTTAAGGTTTTACTAAAATAAATATTAGTCTTATACTTATATCTGCCAACTAATTAACCTCATTTTTTATGGGTACAGAGAATGTAAAAAAAGCTGCAAAAGATCTTAAGCATGCTGCTAAAAAGGATTTAAATGAA
Source organism: Candidatus Peregrinibacteria bacterium (assembly GCA_014729275.1). Taxonomy (GTDB): domain Bacteria; phylum Patescibacteriota; class Gracilibacteria; order UBA1369; family LOWO2-01-FULL-3; genus WJKE01. The sequence goes on from WJKE01000048.1 coordinate 11,082, forward strand.
ACTAAATCCAAATTAAAAGAAAAAGCCAAAAAAACTGTTGATAAAGCAGCAAAAAAAACAAAAGAAAAAATTGACTGATACAATAATGTATATGGTTCAATTTTTATTTATTGACTGATCCATCCTCCATCCACTACAAGAGTATGGCCGGTAACATAACTGGATTCATCTGATGCAAGATAACATGCCGCATATCCAATATCTTTTGGTTTTCCAATACGTTTTAGCGGAATACCGGCAAGTGTTTGCTCCATTACCTTTTTATCATCTTTGATAAAATCCGTCATTGGAGTTTCGATGGCTCCGGGTGCAATTGCATTTATGTTTATGTTGCTATTGGCAAATTCAAGGGCAAGTTCTCTGGTTAGGTTTATTATTGCTCCTTTGCTTGCACAATAAGATGCAGCACCGAGATATCCAACAAGGCCCGCAATAGAAGCAATATTGATAATTTTTCCATATTTTTGTTTTTTCATGTATTTGAGGGCTTCCTGCGAACAGAGAAAAACCCCCTTTAAATTAATATTGATGGTTTTATCCCAATCTTTTTCGGAATATTTGGTAAATTCCATTGGCTCAAATATTCCCGCATTGTTAACGACTATATCAACTTTTTTAAACTCTTTAATTGTTTTTTTTAATAAATTTGTGACATCGGAAGAATTCGAAACATCACATTTTAATGCTAATGTCTTAACTTTATATTTATCAGCGATCTCATCAGCGGTTTTTTTTGTGTCTTCCAGGTCGATATCACTTATTACAATATTAGCGCCGGCTTCCGCAAAAACTTCAGCTATACCTTTTCCGATCCCTCTACGAGATCCTGTAATAATGGCTGTTTTATTTTTTAGATTGAACATAGGAATAAATTAGTAAATTATCTTTATTCTATAGTATTTTTGAATTATTTAACACAATTCTTATTTTATCCCTATAGTATGACTTACTTTATTCCAAGAGATTCTCTTACTTTTGTATTGTACTCATAAATTAATTCCTCTTGTCTACCTTTCAAATAATTAAATCTTTCTGAGCTCATTCCAATGCTTGAATTCATATCGAATATTATTTCACGCTCTTTTTGAGGTTCTGATGGTGCTGAATTATAGCATGTTTTTTTACTGCATCTTATGTTAAGTGGGCGGCGGCTGAACTTTTTGGAGGGGGGTAAATTGTATAAAAGACTTATTTTAAGGATAAATATAGATAGTTTGGGCTTACTTGGGAGCTCGCGGCTGCGCCGGCCGCCGCCCTTTCAGCCCGCACGAAAAAAAAACCCGCCTGAAAGAGCCGCCTTTTTCGGGGTGGAATTAGGG
>WJKE01000049.1 GCA_014729275.1 Candidatus Peregrinibacteria bacterium
TGTACTGTGAGTAAAGAATGCCTTCATAAAGTGAAAAAATAAATTTTCGCAGAGATTTATTTAACACAATCGAAACCTCATCATGCTTGTTATTTTTTAAATAAGCTCCAATCTTGCCGCCCAGGTTTCTGGTATGCGCCCCTGTTAAACTTTTGCTCTTTCCCACTCCCATAAAAATCATTTGCGGAGGAACGCCTTTTTCCTTAACTACTATTTCTCTGGTATTTCCAAATTTTGCTTCGAATCCTTTTAAATACGCAGAAAACTTTTTTGCTGTAGGTGTTTTTTTATCTTCGAAAATCGGAATTATTGCAACGCTCGGAGATGACTTTAACTCTTTTTGAAATTTTGTTTTCATAAAACTATCATATCAAATCTGCTCTTATTTAAAAGCAAAATTCTAATGCTTAGCCTTGCCTAATCTAAAAATTCTTTTGCTTTTTTTAGAAGATTCTTTGCGTTGTCAAAGGTTACCTTATTATACGCGCTGTCATATGGCAGCCAGTAATGGTCCAAATGTTCGTGAGAAACCGTAACATGCTTTTGAGATGTTTTCCCAAGGAAGAATACAACTAACTTAATGTTGTCATTGTCTTTATGCGGCTTATATGAAATCTCCTCTCTATAACCATCGATAAACTCAATATTTTCTATCCCGGTTTCCTCTTTTAATTCACGTAGGGCTGTATCGTGTTCAGAATTATCATGGTCTTCGATGTGGCCTTTTGGAAAATCGAAATGCCCACCGGGGTAATGAAGAATTAAAAATTTTTTTTCATCTTCCTCCCGAAATAATATTATGCCGCATGATTTTTCCTGGTAATCTAAATCCATCCCTTTTTTATTAATGCTTTTTTTGCTGCATTATCTTCAGCTTTCTGCTTACTGGATCCGGTTCCTTTTGCAATTAGCTTTGATCCTATATATGCACCCATTATAAATTTTTTATTGTGGTCAGGCCCACTTTCGCTTTCAATCTTATATTCGGGTGTTATATCTTCTTTTTCCTGGCTAAGTTCCTGAAATAAAGACTTTGAATCTATATGAAGGCCTTTTTCAATAATTTTATCCAATTTTGTAAGGATAAAACGCTCAATAAATCCTTCTGCGTGCTTGTAGCCCTGATCAACGTAAATCGCACCAATTAGAGCCTCAAGTGTATTTGCCAAAATATAGTTTTTGCTTCTTCCACCTGAATTATCTTCACCTTTACTCAAAAATAAGTAATTTCCAACATCCAGCTCACGCGCAACCTCTGCCAAGTGCTTTCCCTTTACCAATGCCGACCTAAAAGCCGTCATTGTGCCTTCCTGCTGCCCGGGGTAATTGAAATACAGGTGCCTGGTCGCAACAAGCTCGAGCACGGCATCACCTAAAAATTCCAATCTTTCGTTATCTTTAACCCCCTTGCCTTTGTGTTCATTTATATAAGACTTGTGGATAAACGAACGTTCAAGAATTTCCTTATTTTTAAAGGTAATTCCAATTTTTTCTTCAAGTTCTTTGTAATTTTCCATAATTATTCATTATGATGTTTCATGACGCTTGAAAGAACGCCATTTATGAATTTGGGACTATTTTCGTCGCCAAAATGTTTTGCTATTTCAATTGACTCATTAATCGCCACTATATCCGGAATTTCTTTATTATATAGAATTTCGTAAATACCTATCTCAAGTACAGCCCTATCAACTCTTGCAATTTTATCTACGGGCCATTCCGGTGCAAATTTTTGAATTACTGAAATTATTTTGTCTTTATGCTCAACTATACCCTTAAGAGTTTCTTTGGCAAATTCTGTTTCAGTTAGTTTTGGGGCAAATTCATGCAAAATATTTGCCAAAACCTGCTCCGGTTCTCCTCCATGGAATTCCAAAACAAATAATGTTTGCATTATGCAAGTTCGAGCAAGATGTCTGTAACTGGCCATGATTTAAGCCTTTATCTTAGTTATTTTATCTATCTTCTTTTGTTTGTCGACAACCTGACGTCCACGGTATTGTCCGCACTCCTTACATACGTGGTGTGCTCTATGTTTTGCACCACAATTTTGACATTCGCGAAGACTTAGAGAGTTACTTAGTCTTTTTAGGACTTTTGTTTTAAAACTCCCATATCTTTTTCGCCCCTTACTTTTACCTGTTTTTTTCTTTGGTACCGGCTGCTTAGCCATGAGTTTTATTGATTAATTGTTGTAAATTTGCAAATGGTTTATTCTCTTTGGGGTTCTCTTCTGTCTTACACTTGCAATCTGTTTCATTTTTATTATTGCCGCAAGCAGAGCAAAGCCCCTTACAGCCTTTAAAGCATACTGGAACTGAAGGAAAATGCAAGATAATTTCTTGTCTAAGCACTTCATTTAGATCAATCTTTCGTTTTTTCATATCTACAAAATAGAGATCAAACGGGTCATCATGATTTTTGGGCTTTTTAAAGAAGAATGTGCATTCAAAATGTTTTATATGAATATCTACCAAAAACTCTTTAAGACATTTCTCACAAACAAGTTCGACCTTTAAATCAACATTATCAACACCTACCTCAAGCCCATCTCTACTGTTTATTATTTCGACTTCCCCGCTTAAATCACCCTTTAAATTTATTTCTTCAAAATTAGCAGGTGTACAAAATTCATAAAAATCCCGACTGCCCGGATTTTTAATGAGAATGTTTGAGATGTCTATTATCAGTGCGTCATTCATTACCTTCTGTTTAAAGAGATTAATAGCCTAAGAATGAACAGGAATAAATTAAATATGTCCAGATATATGCTTAAAGCTGCATCTATGTAACGATCTTCAGGGTAGTGCTTTAGTTTTTGAAAATCGTACATTGTGAATGCAGAGAATAGTAATACTCCAATTCCCGAATAAACCATTTCCATTGTATTTCCCCAAGGAATAAATATTCCCACTATTCCTACAATAATCATGCCGATGAGTCCCATCAACAAAAATCCGCGCATACCGCTTAAATCCCATTTGGTTGTCCAACCGATGAGCGCAGTTGCTGTGAACATAAAACCGGTTGCAAGAAGTGCTTTTACAAGTATTGCGAGTCCGCCGGGGGAGGCTGCAAGAATACCTATTAAAGGCGCTATTGTTACCCCTGTGAGCAGTGCAAATAGAGCAAAAAGAACTCGATTAAGAGGTACTTTTTTGCTCCAGACTCTTGACGAAAATACCAATATTAATTCCGCACCAAATACAACATACATAAGCCATGGATACGTGGTAAAATAGCTTAATGCGTATGTCATAGTCAGATAAACACCAACTACATTTGCGAAAATGGCAACTGCGAAAAATGCCATTACTTTACCAAAAAAAGTAGCTTTAATGTCGCTTGACGCGCGAGATGTGTAAATATTATTTTCCATAATTATTTTGGGTTAAAACTTTAATTTGACTTGAAATATACAAGATTTTTGAGTCTAAGTCAAAGATGAAATAAGTATTTTAATTGACGGAAAGCTTTTTAAATTCTTAAAATCTTAACTATGAACAAATTAACCTGGGTCGAAGTATCAAAAAATAGTTTGGCCAAAAATATTGACCAGTTTAAGCGCATGATTGGCCCTGAAAAAAAACTCTGTGTTTGCGTTAAAGGCAATGCATATGGGCATGGAGTTGTGGAAGCAAGTAAAGAGTTACTGAGTGCCGGGGTTGATTGGCTTGGGGTGAACGCTCTTTATGAGGCTAGAGCGATTAGGCAGAATGGCATTAAAGCACCAATTTATGTTTTGGGATATGTGGGCCTCGATTCCCTGGCAGAAGCCCTGAAACTGGATACAAGGTTGGTAGTTTACAACAAAGAGGCTTTATTAAGACTTAATGAAGAGGCTGAAAAGCTTAATTTAAAAGCCAGAGTGCATATTAAAGTTGAAACAGGTAATAATCGGCAGGGGGTTAATATTTCTGACCTGGAGAATTTTGTGAATGAAGCGTCTTCCCTAAAAAATATTTTTATTGAAGGGATTTCTTCTCATTTCGCTAATATCGAAGATACCACAGATCATACTTACGCAAAAAATCAGTTGAGGCTTTTTGAGGAGGCTATAGCTATAGCAGAAAGCGTAGGAGGGCCAATCCCCTATAAACATTTTGCAAATTCAGCTGCAACAATGCTTTTTAATTCGACTCATTTCAGTATGGTAAGAGTGGGGATTTCGGCTTATGGGATGTGGCCATCGAAGGAGACTTATGCTTCACTCTTGCAAAAAGGTATAAATGTGCCCAAGCTGTATCCTGTGCTTAGCTGGAAAGCCAGGATTGCTCAAATAAAGAAAGTAGATAGTGGTGAGAGTATAGGTTATGGATGTACTTACAAAACCGGCAGAGATTCTATGATTGCTATTGTGCCAATTGGTTATTATGATGGATATGATAGAAAGCTTTCAAACAAAGCTTATGTGTTGATTAACGGCCAGAGAGCACCTGTTCGCGGTAGGATTTGTATGAATATAATAATGGTGGATGTTACTGATATCGGTGGTGTAGAGCTTGAAGGAACTGTAACTTTAATCGGCAAGGACGCAGAGGAGGAAATAAGTGCAGAGCTTTTTGCATCCTGGGCGGATACAATTAATTATGAGGTTACAACAAGAATTAATGAACGCATTCCAAGAATATATATTTAATTAATTTTTTATGGATAAAACTAATTTGGCTATAGTATTTGGTGGAAAAAGCGGAGAATACGAGGTTTCGCTGGTTTCGTCGAGTGCGGTAATCGATGCGGTTGATACTGACAAATATAATGTTATTGAGTTGGGGATCACTGAAAACGGGAGCTGGCTTATAGGGCAGAACTGTTTAAAAAAATTTAAGGAAAAAGATTATTCGGATTTAAGGGCTGTGAGTTTGTCTATGGACTCCAATTTTCGTGGTCTGAATATTAAAGGAAGTGATGAACGGCTGAATGTAGACTTGTTTTTTCCTGTATTACATGGGCCCTATGGCGAGGATGGCACTATTCAGGGTATGTTTGAAATGGCCAATATACCTTATGTTGGATGCGGGGTTCTAGCTTCGTCAACTTGTATGGATAAAATTCAGTGTAAAGCCATTTTGAATGCATATGGAATTCCTACGGTACCATCAGTTGCTTTTAACAGGGAAACTTTTAATAAGGATCCTAATCTAATTTTGAAGCAGATAGAGGATGAGATTGGGCTTCCCGCTTTTATTAAGCCGGCAAATATGGGCTCTTCAGTTGGTATTAATAAGGCAAAAACTAATGAGGGGGTAATTAATGCCATTAATATTGCTTTTAATTACGATAGGAAAATTCTGGTTGAAAAAGCTCTTAGGGCTCGCGAGCTTGAATGTGCGATACTTGGAAATTACGATCCCATAGCCTTGGCTGTGGGTGAAGTTATTGTAGGTGGAGAGTTTTATGATTTTAACGATAAATATGTTGATGGAAAATCGTATACTGTAGTTCCTGCTGAGATTGATAGCAAAATAACGGAGAAAGTAAAACTTCTGAGTCTTGAAGCTTACAAAGCTTTGGACTGTAGCGGACTTTCCAGAGTTGATACTTTTTTGGATCTGGATACGGGTGAAATTTTTATGAATGAAATTAATACTTTGCCGGGATTCACTTCAATAAGCATGTATCCAAAAATGGCTGAACACTATGGGTTAAGCTATCCTGAATTAGTTGAAGAACTTATTGCTTACGCTTTTTCTCGTCATGCGGAAAAACAAAAAAATCAAATCGTATATGAAAGTGGATCTGATTGGTTTAGAAAATAAATAAATCACTGACGAGTCCTCATAGGACTTTGCCTGGTTATTAGTGACAAAGAGAAGATTTTTTTCCTACGAGGACTCGTCAATTATTTAGTGAAGAACAATGCCATTGATGGATATCTTTAGTTTTAAGATATCCATCTTTGGCAATTATTCTTACCACCTCTAGACTAAAGATTTTTTAATAGAGGCACACATATAAATAATTCTCTCTATAACCTGTATATTAACGATCATCCTTTGTTTTAGGTTTTTAAACGTAACATCCTAATCTCAAATGCGTCAACAGTGTATAACGTCGTCTTAAACCGGCAAGGCCTTTAACGCTTATATCAAGCCATTTGCTTGCTTATTTTTACGTCAACAAGTCTTGCCAACACCACTTGCCTTTGCTATGATATGTTCTATGATTAAAGATACCCTACTAAAATTTGGTCTTAACGAGAAGGAAACTGAAATTTATTTATCGTTATTACACTTGGGAAATGTTCCCGCTTCTCTACTTGGAAAACGAACAAATATTCCAAGAAGTACTGCAAAATTTACATGCGACCAACTGGTAAAGAAGGGGTTAATTACAGAATCGATAAAAGGGAATACTTCTTATTATTCTGCTGAATCACCTGAAAAACTTCTTGTACATCTTGAAAATCAAAAAAAAGCTATCGTAGAAAAAGAGCTTAAAATTAATCAGATCATTTCTGATTTAAAGAATATGTATAATCCTCAAAAGGTTTTTCCAAAAATGCAGTTTCTTACCAATCCCGAAGAGGTAAAAGCACTTTATCTTGAGGTATTAAACTTTGTTGACAGAGGCGAAACACTTTATTCCTGGGCTTTAGTACTTGATGAAACTCAGGATTATTACGGTTTTGACGAAATTGTAGATACTTTTGTTTCACGGAGGATTAAAAGAAATATTTTTAATAAAATTTTGTCTCCACGTACACTTTATTCTGAAAAATTCAAATCTGAGGACCCAAAATATTTAAGGGAAACACGTCTTGTGCATACCAATTTATTAAATTTCTCAGGCTCAGAGTGCTTTTTCTTAAAAGATAGAATGTATTCGGTTTATGTTGAGGGAGTTAATACATACGCTTTTATGGTTGAACAACGAAATATTGCTCAAATGTACAGGGCTTTCTTTGAGGTAGCATGGGATTTCTCCAGCAAAAATTAATACCCAAAGAGCATCTCCGCGAGATTCATCCATATATCATGTCCAGGCATTTATCCAAATTCTGAATTGCTTCTTGTGCCTCTTTGTCATCATTTTTCAATTCAAATATGCATGTATATGCCTTGAATTTCGAAGTGTTTGTTTGTTCGGGGATGTATCTGGTAAGCACAAATCCCTGCGAACTAAAATTTTCCATATACTTATAAATCAAATCTTCTCCATCACCGTCTTCCAAAAGATTATTTGTATGATTCTTATTATTGAATTCAACTCTTGTTACTATTAACGGTTTACCATAAGCATCTATTTTTAAGAGCACTTTTCTTCGAGCAATTCTTTGCAGCTTTCTAATATCAGAATCGCTTAAATTTTTTGATATATAATTTTGAGGTTTCTCATCTTTCAGCTTCCTTATTCTAATGAATTTATTTTTTTCGACCTCATTATCTGTGGATTGGCCAAACCCCACATATCCAAGCTCCTCAATAGTAATTGATAAAGACTTTGATTGAGGCAAACAAATCGCATAACTATCACATGATTCATACTCCCTTTCTGCTGTTACAAAGGCTGACTGGGCAAGCCCCTTTAATAAAGTATTGGGATTAGCCAAAAACCAATCTAATTCGCGAATGGAACCGGGAAGCTCAGTTGCTCCGTGAAACACAAGCCACTGATCACCACAGGTTACCAGGTGAGCTGAAGCTTTTGGATCGTTTAAGAATTCTTGCTCAAACTTTTTTGGACAAACAAATGTATCCTTAATCAAGCTCATTATTTCATTAAAGTATTCCTTATAGCCTGGATCTTCTTTAAATTTTGTAATGGGTAATATATGGCGCTCAACCGTAATCAATTTATCCAAATCCAGTTTCGCAACATCAGCTCTGGGGATTGTCCCAATCAACCCTCTTGAAAGAACCATTTTCTTATATTTTTGCCTTAGGCTTTCAAAATATTCTTCCTTCCTATCAATGTTTTCACCAATAAACGCTTGTTGATCGTTAATTTCTCGTATGCTTAACCCCCAAAGATCCATAAAACAATCACTCAATCTTTTATTGATTTCAGATAGGCCAATACTAGTTTTAGGACAACTTTTTCTATAAATTTCTGAGATTTCTTTTGCGGTTTCCCCCATACTTTTCATGAGTTTTATATAAGCCCCCATAGTAAATTTGAATTGCTTAATTTTATCAGCCTCTTTTAAGCGAGGATCGATTTGCATTAATTTTTTCCTTTGCTCTTCACCGGTTCCAAATTTTACACACTTCTTATCCCGATTATCTTGTGTGTGTTTGGGCAGCCGCGGACTCACCGCTCTTCTTGCAACATGAGAAAGACCCCTTTTACTAAAGGTGCCCGGACCGAATAAATTAAATCCACCATTAAACACGTCTGATTTTTTTGTATTCAATACCCCCACGTAAAAGGTGTTTAGCTATTTAGGTTTGAAATATAACGACTATACCCAATTCTGTCAATAAATATGTGGCGCTCTTGCTTTTAAGTCGATTTTTGCATATATTTTTTTAAGCAATCTATATTAAATTAATGGCATTTTTTAGAAGAATTAAAAAAAGAACAGGGGATAATTATTTTTTGGCCCTTGATATTGGAACTGATAATGTAAAAGCGCTTATTTGTGAGGCTGAAGGTGCCAAAGGTAAAATATTGGGTGTTGGGAGAAAAAAACAGGTTCCCGGTGCTATGCAGAGTGGCGTGATTACTGACATTGCATCGGTTATTTCCAATTGCCAGGTTGCAATTAGAGATGCCGAAAACATGGCTTCGGTTCAAACCCGTAAAATGATTTTGGGAATATCCGGCGAACATGTTCGTGGTGCGACCAGTACTACAAGCTATGTAAGGCGAGATCCTAATAGTAAAATTGACTTGGCGGAGCTGAAAAACATTGTTCATAAAATCCAATGGCGTGCTTTTGAGATTGTTAGAAATCAATTGGCTTTTGAGACCGGCTACAACGAAATTGATGTAAAATTAATCAATGCTGCTATTGTTGATTCACGAATTGATGGATATAAGGTAAATAACCCTATTGGCTTTCAGGGAAAAGAAGTGAGTCTGGGAATATTCAATGCTTTCGCTCCTCTGGTGCACTACGGAGCCCTCCAAACTATAGCTGCTGAAATCGATAAGGAACTTATTTCTATTGCGGCTGAACCATATGCCCTGGCCCGTTGTCTGGACTATGGAGACAACGGCAAAATGAGCTGCATTTTTATTGATGTTGGAGCGGGAATTACCGATATTTCAGTTGTGAAGGATGGAACCGTAGAGGGAACAAAAATGTTTACACTTGGCGGTAGGTCCTTTACCAAGCGCCTCGCTCAATCTCTGAATATATCTTATAACGAGGCTGAAGAGGTTAAACTTACTTATGCAAATGACAAATTAGAGAGGCAATCCCATAGGATTGTAAGGGAAGCAATGAAAAGCGATTGTGATATTTGGTTATCAGGTGTGGTATTAGCCCTGCAGGAATTTGATAAAATCGACAGACTACCTTCAAAAATCTTTTTATCGGGGGGATGCACACATCTTCCTGAAATTAAGGAAGCACTTGAAACCCGGGAATGGGTAAAATCCTTGCCATTCGCAAAAAAACCACAAATTTCATTCCTGAATCCTAAATTAATCACCAATCTAAGCGACGAAACCAAAATTCTTAAAGACCATCAGGACATTGTTCCTATCGCTCTCTCTAATCTTGCTCTATCATTCATGAAGGAAGAGGCCTTACCGTCTAAAGTATTAAAGAAAGTTGTTCGCTTAATGCAAATGTAATGGCGAAAGAAAAAAACAAAAAGGACCTTAAAGAGTCAAAGGTTAATTCAGATGAAAGTAAAGAAATATCAATAAAAAAGATTATTTATATTGATATAGATGACGAAATAACTGAAATATACAATAAAATCAAACCTATTGGCATTAAGCACATTTATCTTGTTGTGCCGAAGCGTGCAATGCTTTTTCAGAGTATTATTAATCTAAAAATTTTACTTAAGAAAACCAGAGAAATTAAGAAAAAGATTTACCTGATTACGAACGATTCAAATGGGATTTATTTGGCCCAGCAACTTGGTATTCCGGTATTTGATAAAGCAAATAATGAAGGGGCTCCATCCCTCTTTTCAGCAGAGGAGGATGAAAAACTGCGCATCACTCCTTTAAAAGCAAGTGTTAATGCTATTGATGATGAGGCTCCAACCCGATTATCGCAGAGAAAATTATCAATTAGCGAACTTTTGCGCAAATCCAAGGTTAAAAAAGATCCCAAAAAGAAACTGTTCTCATCCCCTATTAAAAATAAGACAAAAAAACATAAACCAAAACTTAGACTTGTATCTCCAAACAGACATGCCTTAATTGGTTTAATTAGTGTATCTTTAATTATTCTTTTGGTTATTGTTTATGTTGCATTGCCAGGTGTTACTATCCATCTAACGCCATCCGCCAGTGTTTTGGAAAAGTCCGTAAATATTACCTTAGCTGATTATGATAGGAATCGCGCGGAGCTGGAGCTTCATCCTCATCATACTATTGCTTCATATCCGGTATCTACCACAGTTGAAAAAACCGTAACGCATTTTGCAACAGGTAAACGATTTTCTGAGGAAGGCCGAAATGCAAGCGGTAAGATTACTATTATTAATACCACGCCAAATACCTGGCCTTTGATTGCGCGGACTCGCTTTCAAACCAATGAAGGTATAGTTTTCAGGATTAAAGAAGGTGTTACTGTGCCTGCTGCAACTTCTACGGGCCCCGGTAAGCTGGAGGCTTACGTTATTGCTGATATTACGGATGAAAATGGAGAAGTTGTTGGGGAAAGAGGCAATATTGGCCCAAGCAAATTCTTTTTGCCGGGTTTGCGTGAAGATAGCCGATCGAAAATTTATGCGGAAAGTACTGAACCTATGACTGGCGGTATTACCGATTATGTGACTTATGTTAGTGAGGAGGATCTCGTTGCTGTGGAAGAA
>WJKE01000050.1 GCA_014729275.1 Candidatus Peregrinibacteria bacterium
CTTTTTGTTTTGGTTATTTCTTCTTATGTGGTTACTTCAATGAAATCTGAGATTGCGGGGGCAACTACCGAAGTAGCCGCAATCGTAACTTTTGTAATTGGTGTACTGTGTGGAATGGAGAAATTTTTGATGGCAACATCTATTTCTTTATTTGTTGTTGTATTGCTCCAATTTAAGGACCCTTTGCATAGTTGGGTAAAGGCTTTGAGTAAAAGGGAATTAATTTCTGCAATAAAATTTGTATTGGTTGCTTTTGTGGTTTTGCCGATTCTTCCCAATGAGTTTTATGGGCCTTATGACTTTTTTAATCCCTATATTATTTGGTTGATGGTCGTGTTTATATCCGGAATTTCTTTTTTGAGTTATGTGGCGATTAAATTGTTTGGAACTAAGAAGGGGATTGGACTTACCGGTTTTTTATCCGGACTTATATCGAGTACGGCTTTGGTTCTTAGTTTTGCACCAATGAGTAAGAAGAATAAGAGCGTTGTGGAGCCATATGTTATTGCCATTGTTATTGCGAGTAGTGCCATGTTTTTTAGGGTTCTTTTGGAGGTGTTGGTTCTGAATCAGACTCTTTTTAATATGCTTTTGCTACCTATGTCGGTAATGGGCGGAGTTGGGATTTTGGTTTCTTTGTATTTGTTTTTTAGGAAGGATGGAAAGAGCTCCGGTAAATTGAATTCAAAGGCATTGGATTTAAAAAGTCCTTTTACTTTGGCTCCGGCTTTAAAATTTGGTCTGTTTTTTGCGGTTATTTTGTTTTTTGTGAGTTATACCAAGGCAAATTTGGGTGATAAAGGAGTATATGTGACAAGTGTGATTTCGGGGGTGCTTGACGTGGATGCGATTACAGTGTCGATAGCGAATTTGGCTAAAAATGGACTTAATAAAGATGTCGCGGTTAATGCTATTAGTATTGGAGCGATTACGAATACTATTGTTAAGGGTGGAATATTTGCAATTTTTGGAGGGAGGAGGGCTGCGGCAAAAATCTTGCTGATTTTTGCCGCAATGTTATTTGCCGGAATTTTGACACTTTTATTTGTTTAAAACTATTTTTGCTTTTTGATCAAGCGAATGTGGCGTAGTAGAAAATTTCTACAGTTAATTTTTTTCGACGTGTTTAAAGATTATGTTTTAGCTGATTTTGCTTATGACTGAAAAATTCGACACTTTATGGATGGCTTGAATTACCTCTTGAATTTGAATTTTGAAACCGGGAATAATTTGGCATTACAATTTTTTAACCCCAAATTTTATGGATTCAATTCAGGCTTTGTCCTTGGAGAATCTGGCTGAGAAGTTTAAGGAAAGTGAGAAAGAATCAAGTCGCATGCGTGAGCATTTTAATCAATTTTTGAGCATGCCGTATAGCGAACTTGAGGAGCGTAATCTGGAGCTTAAGCGCGAAAGGGATAGTGGTATGACTAGTAAAGAAATCCAGCCAAAATTGCTTCAATACCTTGAAAATGAAAAGCGAATTAAGGCAGTTACTCTATGTTTTACTGATCTGGAAGGGCGATTTCATTTATTGGATTTTGATAAAAATCATGTTCTTGGAGCAAAGGATAATCTTACTTTTGATGGATCTTCGATTAAAGGTTTTACTCCGCAAAATAAGTCTGATTTAAGAATTGAGATTGATTGGACTTCTTTTAGATGGCTTCCTGCTGATGTTTTTGGGGCTGGGAAAGTGTTAATGTTCTCAAATGTGTGTGATAATAGAGGCGAGTATTATGAAAGTGATTTTAGGGGCCGGCTAAGTAAGCAGCTAAATGATCTTAAATTTACTAAAAATATAACTGTAAATGTTGCTCCGGAAATTGAAGGATTTTTGTTTAAGGGGGCGAACGCAGAGCAGGAATTTGATGAGAATGATGGTTTTGAGCTTGCAAATATGAGTGGGTATTTTAATTGTTTACCACATGACGAATTGAGGGTCTTTATCGATAAGTTTGCTGAGGTGAAGAGGGCATTAGGGTTTGAAAATGAGAAGGATCACCCCGAAGTTGCGCCTGCTCAGTTTGAGCTTAATTATAAATATACAGGAGCGCTTGAGGCTGCGGATCAGATTCTTCTTTATAAGCTTGCTGCAAGACAGATTGCAAAATCAATGGGATTTACAGCCTCTTTTCTACCAAAACCTGTGCAAGGGATAAATGGTAGTGGTATGCATACTAATTTGTCTTTGAGTAAGGATGGTGTGAATTTGTTTTATGAGGAGTCCGGTAAAAATTCATTATCGAGTGATGCCTGGAAGTTTATAAACGGAGTGTTATCACGGGCAAAGGATTTGTGCTTGGTGATGAATTCTTCGGTAAATTCTTATAGAAGGCTTGATCCTGCTTATGAAGCACCGAATGAAATAAAAGTTTCAAGTTCTGATAGGGGATCAATGGTTAGGGTGCCGATTGGGAATAAAAAGTCTGCGCGAATTGAGGTTAGACCTGTTGCTCCTGATGTTAATCCATATTTGTGGTTTTATTCTTTGTTGAGTGCGGGCCTTGAAGGTATTGAAAGTGGCAAAGCTGAAGTTTCTGAGGATACACCCGAAAAACTTCCTTTTGATATTTATGAGGCGCTTGAGCATTTTGAATCTAGCGATTTTATGAAAAAGATCTTGGGTGAGCGCGATCATAAAAAATATTTAAATCTTAAGCGAACAGTTGCAGAAAGATCTCCACGAAATCTGGGAACTCGAGTAAAAAATGGTGAAGTGAGGTATCATCACGAAGTTACCAATCAAATGATTTGGGCGGATTTTTAGTGAGTTAGTTAGATGTTCCCCGGTGAAAGTTTTTGCCGGGGAATTTTTTTGTTATAATTTGGTTAAATTTAATTTATTTGTATGGTTTTACTTGAATCTTTTAATGTTCCGTTGGGGACAAAAGCTCCAGACTTTATGTTAAAGGGAATTGATGATAAGGAGTATTCCAAAATTGATTTTGCGGATAAACAGGTGCTTGTGATTGTTTTTATGTGCAATCATTGTCCTTATGTGCAGGCTGTTTGGGAGCGACTAAATGCTTTGCAGGATCGTTTTAGGGAGAAAGGCATTCAGTTTATTGGAATTAATCCTAATTTGAACCCGGATTATCCGGAGGAGGATTTAGAGCACATGAAGGAGTATGCCGAGGATTATGATATGAATTTTCCGTATTTGTTAGATGAATCACAAAATGTTGCGCGTGATTTTGAGGCAAAATGCACTCCGGATATTTTTGTTTATAATAAGTCGCGGGAGTTAATTTATCACGGTCGAATTGATGATAATTGGCAGGATGAAGCGGCAGTAGAGTCGCATGATTTGGCTGATTTTTTGGAGGCGCACCTTAATGGACGCGATTTTGGGCGGGATCAAGTTCCTTCGATGGGCTGTTCGATTAAGTGGAGGGAAGCGTAGGGTTATACGATTTTGCTTTTTTTATAAAATTTTGAAGCTTTTTGGCTTTTTTGAGCCGTTTACGGTTTGTGATTCTGGACCGGTCCCGAATTGATTTCGCTGTTTTTAAATTCGCTATTGACAACGAGGTGCTGTTATTGTACAGTATTGAGCTTTTTAAATTATTTATTATGTCAAATATTGTAACTGAAAATGCTTTGGTGCCCGTGGAGGAATCAACGTATCTAGATACCTTTGAGCGCGGACTTATTGGAAGGGCTACTCGTGAATGCGAACAGGAGGTTGAATCAGCTAAAGTTGTTTCTGGTCGTTTAAAGAAATTGATTGAGGCTAAGCCTAATGCTGGTGAGTTTGTTCCGGCCGATGAATACGATGCGCAGGCTTGGGAGATTTATCAGGAACTTAAGGCAAAATATGATGAGGATATGCGTGAGTATGAGCGAAAGCTTATGGAAAGGGCGAGGTCAAAAGCCAGAAGGAGAAATATATTTTTTGGCGATGAAGCGTTTTTGGATAATATTGTCGGGTATTTGGCCACTAATGTTTATGAGGTTGCGGCAGCTTTTAATACTT
Organism: Candidatus Peregrinibacteria bacterium; assembly: GCA_014729275.1. GTDB lineage: Bacteria > Patescibacteriota > Gracilibacteria > UBA1369 > LOWO2-01-FULL-3 > WJKE01. Next base: position 3,980 of record WJKE01000050.1, read on the forward strand.
ATCGTAATGTTAAAACTAAAAAGGAGCTTTATACAAGGTTTGTTGCGTTTAATTTGTTTGAAAATTCCATGCCTTATCGTTTTCCGAGTAGGTCGGCGCAAAGAAGTTTTATTTTGAAATATCTTTCGGGATTTTTGCAGGATATAACGGATCAATTAAGGGATGAGAATACCGATTATTTTTTGGATGGAAAGGAGTTAAAAATTCCGGATTGGGTAAGTAGTACTTCTGATATGTTGAAATTTTATACGGAAAAAGGGCTTAGATTATCTTTCGATTTGAATACTATGATTGACCAAATTGTTGAATTTTTCGTTAACATTAATGGCGTTTCCGGGGATAAAAAAGTGAGTTTAAATGTCAGAGAACCTGCCGTCGAAATCTGTAATTCAGCTTTAAGTTCTGTAAGATGTGAAAATGAAGATGTTAGTGAAATTGATCAGAATAAAATTGAAGCTTTGGCGAAGGAGTTTGCTTTACTGTTCATTCCTAAAGATAAAATTTTAGTTGATGCTCCTCAAATGAAAATTCCGGATGTTGTTAGGTATAAATTTAAATCTCCGGCTTTGCCAAGGTTTTACAGGTTGCCAAAGCTTGCTAAGCAACTTGAGGTTCACATGATTAGATTGGGAATTAATGGGAAAATGGATAAATTGTTGGGTGATATTCTTCCTAATGAAATTGAGTCGAAAATTTTGTATGTTTTGGGCCAATATGAATTACCGAATGCCAGTTGGATAAAAAAGTTGTTCAACTTTGCGAATCGAAGGAGGCTTAATAATCAGTACTTTAATGAACTGGAGGTAGATGAGGCTACAGAAGCTTTGTATGAAATGATGACTTATATTGGAGCTTTAATTGTTAAGGGAGAGTTGTTGTTTAACCGTGGAGCGAGTAAAGCTCAGGCCTTTCAGGGGATGGTGATTTTAACGGTTGCAAAGGAATTGATAAAGGAACTAAAAGAAATTGCGGTTGAACTTGAGGCAAAGCTGCAAATATCCGGCCTTGAAGTTGAGCTTTTATCGTCTCAGCAGATGATTTTGTCTGCCTTTAAGGGAGGAAGCGCATTTAAGGGTATTTCCGAAGGCGTGAAAGAACTAGAATTTATGGAAGAAGCGGTGGCTGAAGTTGAGGAGATTTGCTCTTAGTTTTTGGCTTGTAGTAGAGGTATTTACTACCCCTTGACAGATTTTACGAAATATGTTATTTTTTATTGCTTTTTTTAATTTAATCTTATGAATAATTTAGACAAAAATGCGCATGTTAATGAGGGGTTTGAAGTTGAGGGAGACGCTTCTTATACCGGCGATTTGGGGGCATGTGATAGTGTTCGTGATTTTGAACCTGAAACTGGAGAATGCGGATCAGTGCGATGTCAATTAGCTCCTATTCTAGAAAAATATGAGATGCCGGATTTTTTCGGTACTCCAGATACCATTGAAGTAGCCAGGCAGATGGTGATATCTAAATTGATGGATCAATTTTTGAATGAACGGAAGGAAGTTACTGATTTGACTAATGAGCATAGAAAAATTATCGAAACGATGTTGGTTAGGTTTGTAGACAGGTATCTTGCAAATTACGAATTGGAAGAAGATAAAAGAGAAGCTTTGACTCGGTTGGATAAGTTTGATTTTGATCGTTTGTTTACAGAAAGTTGGAGGTCTCATTTTCAAGGTTCAGTTCATAAAAATGCTTTTACGGATTATAATTCGTTTAGGGTATGGAGGGATGAAGCTCTACTTGATTTTGAGTTGTCGAAAATTGAGTTATTTTTGAGGTTAATCGACGGAAATAGGGTTCCGTTTAGTAATGGGTTTTTAAAAGAGCAGAGTAATTTGGCTCATATTATTCAGTCTTTTAATTCACATGATACTGCATTTAAAATTAATTGGTGTTCGTGGGCTCCTGAATTGTCTGGTGTGATGCAGGCTTATTTGAGATATTTAGGGCCAGGTTATTGTAATGAGAAGTTTTTTGATGATAATGATAAGGAAATTAGAACGGGCTTATCTTATTATAGCATTAAGGAAGCTGATAGGCCGATTCTCGAAAAAGCTTATCACCAAACATTATCTTTTATTCAAGAGATAACCGGTGAAGAGTATGATGAATTAGATCTTCTTAAAAACGACGTAAAACTTGGCTATGATGCTGAAATGGCTGTAGATTCAAGAGTAACTTATCAATTGCCTGATTTTAATGAATATTCCTATGATGTTGAAGCGCAAAGAGAAATGGCAATTGAAAAGGCGTTAGATCAGATTGTTAATGATCCTTCAAATAGTTTTACGAATGAAAAGAAAATCGTGTCTTTGCGAGGCTATTTAGAACAGTTTTTGGATCGTTTGCTGGATTTGGTTGATAATGAATCTGAAAAAAGACAAATTATTGAGTTTTTTACTACGCATTATAAGACTTGGAGAGAGGGTGGTAACTTTAATACTGCTTATGGATCTAATTATGCTCCCGTTGATTATGTAGATGTGGTTTTTGCTAATAGCAATTATGATCATGTATGGACTGTTGATTCGCATAAAAAAGATGAAGTTAAATTAGTTTATCTGCTGGAAATGTGTAGATTGTATTTAATTTCATTGGCTCAAAATTCAGAAAATGTTTATATAGGGCATACAATGGATACTTTTGCGAAGGCAATAGCTTCTTTAGAAAAATTGAGAGCTGATAAAAATAATGAGACTATTGTTACTGACCTTGAGTCTACTCATTATGGTCCTTATATTAAAATTATTTTGAATTCCGAATATGTATCTTTTTTGGGTGAATTACAGGCTTATTATCTTATGCGTGGACAAGCCGTGCCTGATGAAATTCTTCGGTATTTGACTTTTGAAGATGAAAGAACCGGTTTGTATACCAATTCTTTAGATCCTAACGATGAAAAACGAAAGCTTATTGAGGAAGGTTTTAGAAAGACTATGGAGAAATATGGGAAAGAAGATGATAAAAGATTGGAGGTTGTTAGGAGTAAACAGCGTATTAACGAGCTTAGTGAGAAAAATGCTGCTTTACAGAGTTCTGTTGAGGATTTGGAAACTCGGCTTGAAGTTTCGCAAACTGAGAATGAGGAAATTTCTGCGCAGAAAAATGTTTTGGAAGCCAGAACTAGCGAGTTAACTACTAATCTTACTGAAGCAGATCAACAGATTGCAAAAATGCGTGAAATGATTGAATCTGCAATCGGTACTCTTGAAGACCATAAATTCGGCAATAGAGGCGCGAAAATTGAGGCGGCGCTTGAAACTTTAAGAAATGTAATGAAAGATCATGAATAAAAAATTACTTATAATCAGTGTTCTTAGTTTGTTTGTTTTTGCTGCTTGTGGGCAGGAGGAGGAGACTATTTCGAGTAGGGAGAAAGGGCTTATTGTGAATGTCGACATAGTTAAAGAGCGGCAATTGGGGAAATATACCGAGTATAAGCCGGCGAAGATTTTGCGGGAAGTTCCTGAGAAAAAGCAGGCTCCCATCGCTTATATGGGGAATTTGAACGGATCTTTAAATGATTCTTTGCCCGGGTATGAGGAAACGAGTGATTATGATCCAGATGAGGCGGAGACTTTTTACGAATACGATAAACTTGAGGATGATTATGGTGTGAAGGGCCTTAAGGAGGACGATAATGTTGATGAGGATTGTCCTATTGGTTGGCGTACTTATATGGGCGTTACCTGGTGTCCGGATAAAGGTTATATCCAAAGTGTGAAGCCGAATTTGTCGCCAAATAAGGGGTATGTTGAAACTTTGGCGGTAGAAGGTCGTGGTCCGATTGGCTACACTTCATATATTGGTGGATCTGCGCCGAAAGGGTATGTTGAGAGTTTTGACGTTAAGTATGATGCTCTTCATGGGCAGGGCTATGTTGAGCAAATGGATGTTTCGGATAATGCTTTGCAGGGTCAGGGATATATAGAACAAATGGACATTGATAGCGATGCGCTTGATGGTCAGGGGTACATTGAACAAATGAATGTGGATGAAGATGATTTGATGGGGCAAGGATACGTGGAGCAAATGAATGTATCGGCGAGTGCGTTTGAGAATCAGGGGTATATTCAGTCGATTTGTTGGGTTAATGAGGAGGATGAAACTATTGTTTGTCCGGATAGAGTGAGCGGATACATTGAATATTTTGGTGTGAGCGCTGATGTGTTTGATGGTCAGGGCTATATTGAGCGAATGGATGTTAGGGAGAACGCGTTTGCGCGTCAGGGGTATATGGAGCAAATGGGGATTGTGCCTGACTTGGAGAGCGATCTTGATTGGAAAGAGATGGAATGTTATGAGCTTATGACCGGTTTAATAACTTGTGCACAGGCACCGGATTCTTATATTGAATATTTTGGAATTTCTTCTGATTATTATGATGAAGTCGGGTATACCGGGGAGATGGGTGTTGATAGCGATTCTTTGTTTGGTCAGGGCTATACTGATGCAATGAATATTCATTCTGATTCTTTGGCAAATCAGGGCTATGTTGAGCAAACAAGTGTAGGTGCCGGTTGCTATGGCTATATTCAATGTTTACAGCCGGTGGATCCGGGTAATAGGGGGTACTTATAGAAATTTTTTACGGTAACTTTTGCTCTATATTAAGCCGATTTTTTGACTTGACGATGGTTTGTAGATTTTTGATTTTAGTTAGGATGTCCGCTTAGAGCGGTTTGGAAGAAATTTTTGATATAGTTTTTACATTTTTGCTTGGACGCTTTTACTGAGCTTGTAATTAGCTAAAGTTGTTTGTCTAAAATTGGGGATAAAAGATCACAAGGAAAAAATATTGTATAGTCGCATATATAAGCCGTTTTTGTCTGGTTTGATCTGCGCAAATTTGAGAAAATATATATACATTATTACTTAACTTTATTCTTATGAACATTCACAAAAAATTTAAACAATTAGGCAAAGAAAGGCATCGTCTAACACACCAATTACTTGCGTTGCTCCCTGAAATTTCTGCTCAGAAAATTTGGGAGCGCGAAGGCTATCAATCAATTTTTCATTATGCTTCGGTTTTGGCTGGATTAAGCCCAGCCCTGGTTGAAAAAGCATTGAAAACTGCTGCAAAATTAGAGGATAAGCCAAAACTTAAGGAGGCGATTAAGGAGGCTGGTATCCACAAAGTCGCTCTGGTCGCGAATCTGGCAACTCCTGAAAATGAAGAAAAGCTGGTTGACCAAGTAACTCACATGAGTACAAGGGCGATTCAGCAACTAAGCAAAGAGATGCGAGCTTCAGATGGTAACTCTTTGAAGTCTCCAAAAGAAAAAATGAGTATTGAGCTTGATGGGGAAATGCAATACCTCTTCAATAAACTCAAAAATAAAATGGGAAACCGCCTTTCCAACAAAGAAATTCTGCGCAGAATTTTGAAGGAAGTAGCGGGTGAGGAAAATTTCTTCGCAGAAAAAGCTCCGGAGAGGGAATTTGAATCAAGATATGTGAGCAAAGCCAAGGAGCGGGAAGTAGAGGCCAAAACTAAAGGGCGTTGTTCGTACAATGGCTGCAATAAACCGATTGAGGAGAAGCACCATGAGCCAGCTTATGCGATTAGTCACAATCATAAGGGATTAAAGGCCATGTGCAAGGTGCATCACGAATTTCGGCACAATGGAATCGGCACGGAGTTAAGTAATATTGACATTAAAATCAGGAAAATGCGGCGCCGTGATAACGCGCATGTCTGACCATAAATAAAAAGGCACCAACGAAATTTTTTTAATCGATTTTTATAGCTTGCATTGGGCAGGTTTTTTCGGCGGTGAGATTGGCCTCAAGGTCACATTCAAAGATTTTTGCAGTGCGAAGATGTCGTTCTTTTTTTGCACCAATTAGCTCGGCTTTGCCTTCTTTATTATTCATTTGCCAGTTTTGGGGGGCGATTAAAACGCATGAGTTACAGCCAATGCATTTGTCTTTTTTGTGGGTGATTCTATGCTCCTTCATGTTGTTCGCGTTTTTTTAAGATGTAAACTTTGTCGTTTTTTCGTACTTTTTCGCTTACCGGAACAGTTATCATGCTTGGTTTTCCGGATGTTTCTACAAATTTTTCATCGATCATAATAGAATCCGCAGTGGCGAATTTTACTCCGGTTGTCTTGCCCATTACCACAAATCTGTCTCCTTTTCGCATTTCGTTTGCTTGTATTTGTATTTCGGCAATGCCTGCTTTTGGGAAATAGTGGTTTACCAGTCCTGCGTAAAGCCGCTCATCGGTTGATACATTACCCGAAACTTTGCTCCACTCAGGAAGCGGTTTTCCCAAGTAGTATCCATCGCAGAATCCTCGGTTATATACGGTTTTTAGTTCCTCGATCCATTTTTTAACCTTATCTTGATCAAAATTATTGTTCAGCACTGCATCTCTGGCTTCTTTATAAACTTTAACTACTGTGTTTACATATTGTGGTGAGCGTCCTCGTCCCTCAATTTTTAAAACTGCAACTCCGCTTTTAATAATTTTGTCGAGAAAGGGGAGTGTACAAAGATCTTTGGGGCTCATTACATATTGGTTTTCGAGTATAAGTTCTTTATCTGTTTCATCGTCAATGATTCTGTATTTTTTTCTGCATTCGTGAAGACAAGCTCCTCTTTGAGCGGATGTATTTGATTGAAGTAGGCTCATTTGGCATCGTCCAGCTTGAGCAATGCAGAGTGCTCCGTGTACAAACACTTCTATACGAATTAAATTTCCGGATGGTCCGCTGATGCGTTCTTCTTTGATGGCTCTGCATACTTCTTCCATCATTTTTAAATCAACTTCTCGTGCAAGAACTATGGTATCCGCAAATTGTGAGTAAAATTTCACACTTTCAATATTTGAAATGGAAAGTTGAGTTGATGCGTGAACGTGAAGGCCTTTTTCATTAGCATATTGTATTGCGGAAACATCTTGACAAATTATTGCGTCAATTCCCGCAGAAACAGCTTCATCAACAATACGTCGCATAAGCGGAAGGTCGTGATCATAAAGAAGCGTGTTCAGCGTAATATAGGATTTTATCTGATGTTTTTTGCATATACTTGCAACTTCCTTCAATTCATCCAAAGAAAAATTGTGCGCTCGTCGGGCTCGCATATTTAATTGCTTCACTCCAAAGTAAATACTGTCGCAGCCAGCATCGATCGCTGCTTTGAGCGATTCAAAGGATCCCACCGGAGCTAAAATTTCTGCTTTTTCCATGTTATTGTTTATACTGCAAAAACGCTTACAAGTAAAGGCATTGAAGATGTTTTTGCTGAAATTTTTTACTACAATGCGGAGCGGTACATTTTAATTTTCAAATATGATTATTGGTTTAACGGGATCTATGGGGTCCGGAAAAGGTGAAGTTGTTAATATTTTAAAGAGTATGGGCTACGAATACATTACTTTGTCGACGATGGTACGTGAGGAGGCGCAGCGTCAGGGTATTAAGGAAGAGCGAACAAAGCTTATGGAGATTGGTAATAATATGCGTAAGCAGGAGGGGGCTGGAGTTTTGGCGCAACGTGCTTTAAAGAAAATTAGTGATTCCAAGCATGAAAACTGGGTTATTGATGGTATTCGAAATCCTGCTGAAATTGAGGAGTTAAAAAAGGGGGATGGTGTAAATGTTATTGCAGTTTATGCGGATAAAGAAATTTTGATTGAAAGGATTTTGGAGCGGGATAGGGCTTCGGATCCAAAAAGTCGAATGGATATTGCGAATAAGATTGATAGAGAATGGGGCTTTGGTGAGCCGGAAGAGGGACAGCAGGTTGGAAAATGTATAGAAATGGCGGATCAGGTGCTTAAAAATGAGGGTACGCTGGAGGATCTTAATAGACAGTTTATGGCTTATTATGGGCAGCTTATTCATGATGATTTTAAGCGGCCATCAAAGGATGAATATTATTTGAATCTTGCTCAGAGTGTTTGTAGAAGGTCTACATGTACTAAGGTCGAGATTGGGGCGGTGATAATTAGAAATGATCAGGTTGTTGCAACAGGTTATTGTGGTGCTCCGCGCGGTACAAAGAGCTCGCATCAACATGGATTTTGTTTGCGGAAGAGCTTGGGGATTCCTTCCGGTCACAGGTATGAAATGTGCAGAAGTGTGCATGCAGAGCAAAATGCAATAATTAATGCGGCTCGGGCTGGAACGTCGCTTCTTGGAGGGGATATGTATATTTATGGGAAAGTTTATGCCAAGGATGAAGTGATAGATGCGTTTCCGTGTTTTATCTGTAAAAAAATGCTTATAAATTGCGGTTTAAAACGTGTTATTTGTTCGCTTAAAGATGGTGGATTTAAGATTTTTATGGTTGAAGACTGGGTAAATGATTGGCACGAGCACGATATTATTGATGATAAGTTTCAGTATGGGGTAAAGAGTTATAAATAGCTGCCTGAAAAATTTTTTATATATGATTTTTGGCTTACAGTAAACTAATATAGATTTGTGCTTTAAAACATGGTTTAATATAAGTGTTAAATCGTGTATCCTATAAAGCCAAAAATTGAAGGTATTGATAATTTTTTGCAGTTTTAGATGGCTGCTTGTTGACGCTTTGCTTCTTTTATGTTGTAATTTCTTTAGCTGGACGTGCTTTGTGTTTATAAAATTTAACAAAAATAAAATGGAATC
>WJKE01000051.1 GCA_014729275.1 Candidatus Peregrinibacteria bacterium
TAATTTGGTGGAGCTGGGGGGAGTCGAACCCCCTACCTCCGCGGTGCAAACGCGGCGCTCTAGCCAAGTGAGCTACAGCCCCAAAAATATTTCACACGACCTATATTGTCAACGAAAGAAATATTACGGAATTAAAGCGCTAAAAGCAAGGATATTTTTAAATAAAAATAACCGCTAAAACGGCGGTTATTTTTTTACCTTAACATTCAAAGTATAATAGAGAAAAAAGAAACGTTTGTTGCTCTATCTAAAAAAAATAGAGACTCAACCTCGAATGCATTATGTGTATAGGTTGAAAATCAACTTGCACTATAACCATTCTATATAACTCCAAAAAGGAGGTAATCCATCCGCAGGTTCTCCTACGGATACCTTGTTACGACTTCGTCCCAATCAGTGGTTTCACCTTAGGACCCCGCTAAGAGCTAAGGGTACTTCGGGCGCCCCCACCTTTCATGACGTGACGGGCGGTGAGTACAAGACCCAGGAACAGATTCACCGCGCCATTGCTGATCCGCGGTTACTAGCGATTCCAACTTCACGAAGGCGAATTGCAGCCTTCGATCCGAACTTGGATTGACTTTATGGATTGGCTCCATCTTGCGATATTGCTGCCCATTGTATCAACCATTGTAGCACCTGTGCAGCCCTGGGTATAAGGGCCATGCTGATTTGACGTCATCCATACCTTCCTCCGATTTTGAATCGGCAGTCTCCTGTGAAAAATACAACACAGGACATGGGTTGCGCTCGTTCACGGACTTAACCGAACACCTCAAGGCACGAGCTGACGACAACCATGCAGCACCTGTCACCGAGTTCCATAAGGCACTTTTTTGTTTCCAAAAAATTCTTGGGATGTCAAACCCAGGTAAGGTTCCTCGCTCATTATCGAATTAAGCCAGATGCTCCACCGCTTGTGTGGGTCCCCGTCTATTCCTTTATGTTTTAGTCTTGCGACCGTACTTCACAGGCGGGATACTTAATGCGTTAGCGTCGTCACTGAAGGGGTTGAGACCTCCAACAACTAGTATCCATCGTTTACGGCGTAGACTACCGGGGTATCTAATCCCGTTCGCTACCTACGCTTTCGTCCATGAGTGTCAGTACTTTCCCGGCATGTTGCTTTCGCTTTTGGTGTTCCTCTGCATATCTACGGATTTTACCCCTACATACAGAATTCCACATGCCTCTGAAAGACTCTAGTCTACCAGTTTCAAGTACAGCCTTAAAGTTGGGCTTCAAGATTTAATACTTGACTTAATAGACAACCTGCGGACGCTTTACGCCCAATGATTCCGGGTAACGCTTGCACCCTCCGTATTACCGCGGCTGCTGGCACGGAGTTAGCCGGTGCTTATTCCTGGAGTACCGTCAGAATTCTTCCTCCAGAAAAGGACTTTACAATCTTTCGACCTTCTTCATCCACGCGGTATTGCTTCGTCAGGGTTTCCCCCATTGCGAAAGATTCCTTACTGCTGCCTCCCGTAGGAGTATGGGCCATATCTCAGTCCCATTGTGGCTGATCATCCTCTCAGACCAGCTATCCGTCATAGCCTTGGTAAGCCACTACCTTACCAACAAGCTGATAGACCGCAGGTCCCTCCCGAACCGCAAAAGCTTTACTCTTGCGAGACTATCCGGTATTAGCCGCGCCTTTCGGCGGGTTATCCCTGAGTTCGGGGCAGGTCCCAACGTGTTACTCACCAGTTCGCCACTCCCCTCACTTTATCTTCGAAATTAATCGAAAACAAAGTGAGGGGCGTTCGACTTGCATGTATTAGACATACCGCCAGCGTTAACCCTGAGCTAGGATCAAACTCTTCATAAAAAATAAACTATAATAACTTTCTTATAAAATAAGAAAGTAAAGCTCAAGATAATAAACGTTTCTTGTTCTCTATTACACTCTAAATGTTAAGGAACTTTTTCTTTCTCAAGAAATATAATCAAGTGACATGCACTTAATGTAACGGAATAGTATTTAAAATAAATAAATTAGTCAACACCTTTTTTCGCTTTTTATCAAGAAGTCGTTACAAAATAGTTTTTTAAAAAAGTCAACGGCAAGAAACTGCTTAAAATTAGAAAAAATGATATAATTATTTAGATCAAATAAAAAATAATTAACAAAAATAAATATGAATCCTTACGCAATTTATAGTCAGCACAAAAACACTATTGCTTCAATGTTGGTTCCAACAGTAGTAGAAAAATCGCACGAGGGAGAAAGAGCGTTCGATATTTTTTCAAGACTATTAAAAGACAGAATCATTATGTTGGGCACAGGTATTGATGGAAATGTTGCAAATCTTATAATCGCCCAACTGCTTTTCCTCGAGAACGAAAGCCCAAACAAAGATATAATTATGTATATTAATAGTCCGGGTGGGCATGTTACGGCAGGTTTAGCTATTTACGACACAATGCAATACATAAAACCTGATGTGGCCACAATTTGCCTGGGTATGGCTGCTTCGATGGGGGCGCTACTTCTTGCAGGAGGCGAAGACAAAAAAAGATTCGCACTTCCAAACAGTGAAATTATGATTCACCAACCTCTTGGAGGAACCGAAGGTCAGGCATCGGATATCAAAATCCATGCTGATCACATAGTAAAAACAAGAAACAGATTAAATAAGATATTAGTTAAGCATACAGGACAAGCCGCAGACATTATTGAAAAAGACACTGACAGAGATTTCTTCATGTCAGCAGAACAAGCAAAAAAATACGGAATTATAGACAAAATTCTAAATAAAAGAGAAAAATAATTATTGAGTTCTTCTCTCAGCGTATTCGATCGCATATTCAACCAATGATCTGGCAATATTAACGCCAGTTGCAGCTTCCAGTGTCTTAAAACCGGGATTTGAATTTACCTCAAGAACAACAGGTCCATTTTTACCGCGCATGATATCGACTCCACCATAAGTTAAGTTCAAGGCTTGCACCGAGCGCAAAGCTATAGTTTTTTCTTCTTCAGTAATTTCCACCGGCATCCCCTTTCCTCCCAGCTCAATATTGGATCTAAACTCACCCTTTTTAGCAGAACGCATCATAGCCCCCTTAATTTCACCATTCACAACAAAAATCCTAATATCCTTACCACGGGAATGTTTAACATATTGCTGAAGTAAGTAAAGCGGTTTATTCCAAGTTAAAAAAGACTGCAGCGCCCTCATACTTTCTATAATAGTAACTCCATTTCCAAATGAACCAAAAGGAGCCTTCACTATTAAAGGAAATCCATTTACCAATTTGGCAGCTTTCGCGATATCTTCCTTCCTTCTTAAAACTACAGTTTTAGGAATCGGGATATTAAAGTGTTCAAGAATTTGAATAGTTTTAATTTTATTCTTTGTATTAATTATTGATTTATATCTGTTAAAAAGAGCCATCCCCATAAACTCCATTTGATTTATTATGGAAAGATGTAGATCCGCATCACGCAAAACCGAAGGTCTTGTAATTATTACATCATTAGGTTTATACCTTTTACCATTATATAAAAGTTGCGGGCTTTCCTGGTCATAAACCATTTGAAATCTATTTACACGTAAAATCCTTGCTTTGAGTCCCATGTCCCGAGCTATACGTTTCATTTGCAACTCCTCGTAAGAAGATTTTCTGTTTAATGATCTAAAAGAAAGAACACCTAAATTCATAAAAATTTTTATTTAAGGTCGAAAAGTCTATATATGAATTTCACAAAGTCAATGGTAAAATTTTACTAAGACTTTTTAATTTATAATCATATACTAGATGAAAAGAAAGCTATTATCAATTTTCATATCGTTTTTTGCAATCCTCTTTTTAAGTTCATGTATTGGAGGAGAGGAGATAAGCACTGACGACGATAGCACTATAGGAAAATACAACTACGAAACTGCAAATTTTTCAATTCATATTCCACCCGATTGGGAAATAATTGAAAACAATAAATTTACATCTTCAGTCCCGGACGACATAGTTGTTGTATTTAGGAACAACATCAAAAACGAAATTTTTACAGCGAATGCAAGTGTGGGGGTAAACATATTAAGCGCACCTCTGACATCATCAGATTTGGGGAAAAGCACGCTTGCAAAAGCCAGGACCAGGCTCATTGATTACAGAGAGATTAAAAATGAACAAAGAAATGTAAATTATGGAGAAGAAAGTTTACTGGGATATTATGCAATGTATGAAGGAAAAAGATCTGCCGACTCCCCTATTACTGTATTCAAACAATTATTTGCAGTTCGCGGCGAGATTGGATATATAGTTACTGCTGCGTATTTACCGACTGAAGATGAAACCGTTGTCAATTATATAGATGATCTGCTAGAATCATTTTCGTTGAAATAACATGTGTGAGTGAGTGAAACGAGAGAGCGCTATTGAATAAAATACAGACTAAGGCGCCATCGCCAAGTGGCTAAGGCAACGGTTTGCAAAACCGTCATTCCCCGGTTCAAATCCGGGTGGCGCCTCCAGTAAAGTGGAGAGGTAGCGTGCGGCAGCCGAAGGTCATGCGAGCTTCAGCGAGACTTGACCGAAGGCGTAGGCAAAATTTTGAGTAATTTGCAGCGACCAGCGCCAGCAAATTACAAAAAAATTTTAGCGAACCCCATTAAGTAAATTGCGAGAAATAAGATCCGCAGCCGTAATAAAAAGAGCTTGCGATTTTTTATGACAGTCATCACCTAAAAAAACCCCGTTTTTGCCAAAAAATTATAAATAATATTCGATTTTTGCCTTTTTACCGTACACGATTTTACGCTAATACTAAACTATGCTTTAATGCGCAAAACTATATTTATCTACTATAAGCCAAAAATCCTATGAAGAAATCTTTTAAGTCATCGCCTGTTGACAAAACAAAAACTTTCTTATATTTTATTAAACTTGATAAAATATAAGTTCAATATGCAAGTACCAAAAATTAACAATCGGGAGACAGCGATAGTACAAGAAGCTGAAATGGATTTTCAGGAAGAAATTTTACTTAATACAGAGTGGATTAGAATTTCAAAATTCTTTGAAGATATTGAAATTTCAGCAATGGATTTCTTTAACGAAATCAAGGATATTGACTCTACTTTAAACGAAAAAAACTTCCTGGATTCAACAAGCTTCATGATATACGCCTGTTTAAGGAACTGCATGCTCAAATTGAGCAAATTTGACAAATGGGAATCAGAATGTGACGCATTCTTTGATAAATATTTTATAAAATTGATTATAAATTTTGTTAAAACATCTACCAATGAAGAAAATATGGACATTTTTAAAGATGCTTTAAATGTTCTGGTTAATGAAGATGAAGACATAAAAAAAATTTCATACATATTTCAGAATTCATTTAGTATATTAAAATCAATCTATGACTACCTTAATAAAACTGAATGTGTTGATGCATCTGTAAGACTGATAATGGGATGTTTGACAGATAAATCGGATACCGCCAATAGAGTGTTTGGAGCTCTTGGTGAAGAATTAGGATTAAAAAAGAATGAAGATAAAGATGAAGATGAAGATGAAGATGAAAATGAACATGAAAATGAAGATGAAGATGAAGATGAACATGAAAATGAAAATGAACATGAACATGAAAATGAACATGAAAATGAAAATGAAGATGAAAATGAAAATGAAGATGAA
>WJKE01000052.1 GCA_014729275.1 Candidatus Peregrinibacteria bacterium
AATAATTTTCCGGATGGTCGGAAGGTGAATGTGGAGATTGATGCTGAGGATATTAGAGGCAGAATTATGTCTACATATAGGTTTTCGTTTAATGAGCCTATTGTTGATGGTGATCCTCCATATATTACAAGCGTTACGCCAGTTCCGGGTACAGATGACGTTGCTTTGGATTCAAATATCAGTTTTCATTTAAAGGATGATATTTCCGGGGTGGACATTGATACAGTTGAGATAACTGTTAATGGGCAGGTGTATAGGAATGGAGATTTTAGTTTTTCTTATCCTGAAGATATTAATGATTACTTTATTATAGTTAATCCTTCGGAGGATTTTCCTTTTGGAGAGCCTGTGTATGTGCAGGTGGATGCATTGGATTTTGATGGAAATGTGATGCCTACTTATATGTTTAGCTTTAATCATACGGCTCAGGATACTTCTCCTCCATATATTGTTTCAACTGATCCGAAGAAAGGGGCAAAGAATGTTCCTCTTGATTCGAATATTAGTTTTGTTATTAGAGATAATCTTTCAGGAGTAAATTTTGATAGTGTAAATGTCCTTATTGAGGGAGTTAATTATAATTCTAACCATACCGGATTTTCATATAATGGCGATACGGTAACAATTAATCCCGATACTAATTTTGCTGCTAAGGCTTTGATAACGGTAAAAGTAGATGCATCCGATGTTCGGGGGAATGCTATGGCGACATATATTTTTAGTTTTAATGAGCCGCCGGTTTGTGGTGATAACAGGTTAGAGCCTGCTTATGAGCAATGTGAGCCACCGGGAAGTTCGGGATGTAATGAGGACTGTGAATTGGTTTTGTGTCAGGCTCTTGAGGAAAGTCAGGCAATTTGTGGAAATAATATTGTTGAGCCGGGTGAGGATTGTGAGCCTCCAGGTGTAGGGAATTGTGTTGAATGTCAGCTCCCTGAAGAGGTTGAGGAAATTTCTGATGATCAAAAATTAGCTTATGAAAATATTTCTCAGGATACTGATGGGGATGGACTTACTGATGCAGTGGAAAGGATATATGGAACAGATATAAATAGTAGTGATACTGATGGGGATGGCATTTCGGATTTGGAAGAGATTTTGGAATTGGGTACGGATCCTTTAGTAGCGGAGGAAGATATTACAATTCGAACAAAGATAGTTAACCTTACAGACGGAACTACGGTTGGTAGTGGTAAAAGCTTGTTTGTTAAGGGTATAAGTCATGCGGACAAAACAGTAAGAGTGTTCGCGAAATCGGTGGATAGTGGAACGGAGTTTTATTTAGGGGAGATTGTTGCAGATGAGGCGAATAAGTTTTTGGTTGTATCTGAGACTGATTTGGATGATGGAGATTATGATATTATTGCCAGAGCATTTGAACAGACAGGTGAAGCTATTGATGAGTCTTCACCGGTGAATATTACAGTTAATTCTCAGCGGGCTATTCCCGCTCCCGAGGTGGTTTATCTTGATGAAACCAAGGTTGAACTTGATACGAAGAAGCTTATTCTTAGGAACCCGCAACCGGTTGTTTATGGTTATTCCTTGCCGTCAAGTAGAGTATTTATGACTGTTGAGAGTACTGTTCTTTCTTCAACCATTGTGGCGGATAGTGCAACAGGTTACTTTAGTGTGTTTATCCCTCGTCCACTTGAAGTTGGTCCTCACAAAATTACGGTTTATGCGGTAAGTGATGATGGTATTACTTCCGAGCCGGAAATTGTTGAGTTTGATGTAGTGCCAGGTGGGGGAATTGGTGAAGAGGACAGTAATTTGTTGCTTTGGGTTCTTGGGGGATTGATTGTTATATCTTTATTGGTAGCTATTGGATATGTGATATATAGGAAATGGAGAAAAAGAAAAATAGTTAAGCAGAAGGTAGAAATGAAGAAACAAAATGATTCTGATAAGAAGGTTGATGGCGAGCAAAATGTGAAAGGTCAGATTCAGGATGGAAAAGTGGAGGCTGATCAAAATCGGAATAGTCAGCATGGTACAAACAAGGATGTTGGTAAAGATAAACCGTCTAATGGAAGCCCTGGTGATCGACTTTTTTAGAGTTTATTAAATTCTGCAATTAGTTTTGAGACAGCGCTGTGCCAATTAAAATTTTGAGAGTAAATTTGTCCTTTTTTGGATAATGATTCTTTTAAATTGTTATTGTTGAGGAGTTTTGTGATTTTTGATTTGAGTTCTTTTTTAGAATTTGGATTAAACATTAGAGCGTAATTGTTGAAAATTTCCTTTAAACTGCCTCCCGTGGAGCAGATAACAGGGGTGCCATAGCTCATTGCTTCTAATGGAGGTAGGCCAAAACCTTCATAGTGTGAAGGGTAAATGAATGCTTCGGCATTTTTGAGATATGCGGCTTTATTTTTTTCGTTAAGGTAGCCTGTGAGGATTATATTTGGATGCGAATGCGCTAATTTTATTATTTTTTTTGATTTCCAGCCAATTTTGCCGGCAAGAACCAGTTTGTGGGGGAGGGAAAGTTCAATGAAGCTCCTTATAAGGAGTTCTAAATTTTTTCTGGGTTCTATTGTTCCAAGGTAGAGTAAATATGGCTTTTTTAGAGGGGAAGGGAGTGGTGCGGCTGATGGTGGTAATATTCCCGGTGAGATTATTTTTATGGGATTTTTGTAGTTGAATAGTTTTTTAATGTCTTTTGCCGTGTTTTTGGACACTGCGATTAGTAGATTTGATTTCTGTACTATTTTATTCATGAATAGTTTGTGCATTATTACTGAGTTTAATATATGGAAATGCGGGAAAAGGATGGGGGTCAGGTCGTGAATTATTTGGGCCCTTTTAATATTTTGCGGAATATTAAAAGGGCCCAGGTGCTGCGTTTCAATAACCGCATCCGGTTTTAATTTTTTAATCAGTCTTGGAATAAGGATAAATTTACGTATTGTTCCGTATCCCGGAATCCATGAAATGTCTTTTATAATGTAATGCCTGGTGTTTTTGAAAAATTTGTTGGACTTTAGGTGAATGAAGGAGTAAGAATTTTTTTTATCCAATTTTAAAAGATTTTTTATTAAATTTTTTGTATAAAAATGAACTCCTTCCAGTTGGTTGTCGACGGGGTCTGCCAAAATTACTATGTGCATGTTGTCTGGCTAGTCATAATTTTTATAAATTCCGCGCGGAAATTTTAGATATTTTTTTGAAAAAATGATGCGTTTTGAGTAATAAAATTGTACGGCCGTTTTTGTTTTATTCTTGCGCTTAATTCTCGGAGTGTCTGTTTTGTTAAAATAGCTTTTTTGCTAATAATAGTATTCCTTGTTTCCATGGAACTCTATGGGTAACGCCGGACCGATTTTCGAAATTTTCAAGGTTTTGGATATACCAATCGTAGTTTCGTACTAAGGCATCCTGATTAGAGTACTTAGGAGTGAATTCCAGTATTTTTTCAGCTTTATCTATTGAAACAAATGAATCTTTTGAAGCTGTTTCGTAAACCCATTTATAAAGTGGTGAAAGTTTAAAAATTTCCAGGATTCTAAGTGTCCAAATTAGTGGGGCAGCGGGAAATCCAATAATTTTTTTGCCAAAGCCGGCTTTATCAAGTACTGCCTGATAGTCTTCTTTCATTGTTTTAAATTCTTTTGCTCCAATATTAAAGGTATCGTTAACTTTTTCTTTGTCCATTGTGGCTGAGCGGTAAATAGCTTCGCATAAATCTTCTACATCTAGAAGTTGATATAAATTTTTTCCGCTTCCAATCATTGGGAAATTTTTTCCATCCTTTGCCCAATCGTAAAAAAGTGCAAAAACTCCCAATCTTTCAGGTCCCACAAAAGATTTTGGACGGATAATTGGCACACACATACCTTTTTTTCTATATTTTAGGCATTCTTCTTCTGCTAAAATTTTTGCTTCGCCGTAAGGCCCAACGCCATCCAGTTTATCGTCTTCAAAAATTGGATGATGATCCGGAATTCCGTAAACAGCTGTGGAAGAAATGTGTATAAATCGTTCAATATTATGCTTATCTGCACTTTCGAGTAGGTTTTTTGTACCCTTAATATCTGTTGAAAAAATTTCTTCTTTTGAATAAAGGGGGAGTGCTGCAGCTGTGTGAATAACTATATCAATGCCCTTCATGGCTTTATCTATAGTTTCCTTATCTCGAATGTCGCCTTTTATCTCTTTTATTTTATCTTTTTCAGGATAATCGAAGTCCAAAAGGTCGAGGGAAGTTACTTTGTGTCCGCGATCAAGTAAATATCTAACCATGTTGATGCCAAGAAATCCGGCTCCACCGGTTACAAGAAAGTGTTTTTGATTTTCCATTTTATTTCAGATGATATGCAATAAAAAATATGCCCAGGGCAATGAGTATTATACCCATAACCTGAAGAAGTGTAAGCGATTCGCGTAGATAAAGCACTGAAAATATGGTGATTAGAAGGAATCCACCAGAAGTCATAATTGGGTATGCAACTGAAAGATTAATTTTAGTGAGAGCGAGAAAATAAAAAACAACATTCATAGCAAAAAGCAAAACTCCAATAATTAGAAAATGATTTGTAATCAAATTTACAGCAATTTCTCCTTTAGAAAGCGAACTTAAATTTTGCATTTTAAGCGCCCCGATTTTTATTAGTATGTTTGCCAGGGCATTAAGTACCAAGGCAAGTATTAGAAGTAAATAATGCATGATTTTAATACTTAGAATCTGAAGAATATGTAAGAGACAAGAGCGAGCCATAGAATAAATAATCCGATAACCCATCCATCTTTAAATACCGCTTGTTCAGGTGCTTCTCCTACATTGTTATTGTAAATTAAATATAGGTAACGAACTAAACCGAAAGCCACTATTATTGAGGTGTAGACCATATAGGGCTTTGGAATTGAAACCGTATATAGGGCGTAGCTAACAATCACAGAGGTTGTTGAAATTGTTAGTAGGTGATTTAAAAATTCTTCATTATAGTTTCTAATAACCATTCTTGAGTTTTTTTTCTTGCTCCCAAGGTTATTTAATTCAGCTCTTCTTTTTCCGCTAACCAAAAATAGTGCCAGGAAGAAAGTGCATAATATGATCCAGTGTGAAAGATCTACATCCCAAAGTTTTCCACCAACATAAATTCTTAAAAGGTAAAGGAATGCGACGATAAATAAATCCAAAATTACTACATGTTTGAATTTTGTGGAATAAAGAATGTTTGCAATGAAGTATGCAAGTAAAATTAATTGAACTTTGAGGCTTAGGTCCAAACTTAAAAATAGGGCTGCTATAAACGAAATTCCCATAAGTATATATGCTTCCGCGTGAGAAACTTCTCCAGATGCAATTGGCCTTAATTTTTTTGTGGGATGGACTTTATCTGATTCTTCATCGCTAAGATCGTTTATTATATAGACCGCACTAGCTAAAAATGAGAATGCAAAAAATAGGGGTATACCCTTAAGTAAAATCTCGATACTTAACTCAGTATCCGCAAAAATTAGTGGCGCAAAAATGAGTAGATTTTTAATCCAGTGAGTGGGACGCAAAAGTTTCAAATAATTCAAAATTGTGTTCATAAGAAGGGAGGGGTTATTTTAATATTAGTTTTGGTTTAGCTCGAGTATACGCTAAGTCTGAAAAATCCCATAATCTATCAATGTTTTCGTTAATATTGTTAGGATCCATGTTCCAAATTTCTGGTCCAATTCTGTAAGATAGTGAAATGAAAATGTTTAAGCTATAGGTTGCAAGAATGATGAAGATTATTATCAGGGACATAGCGATTCGTTTCTTTTTCATCTTGCCGATATATTCAAATGCCATCCAAATAAAATACATAAAAAATGGCATGAGTTCTGTAAAGAACCTTGGGCCCATGCACCATCCGCCCCACCAAAGCCTTTCTATTGCTGTAATTAAGTAGCAGACAGTGATTATTAGTAGAAAAATTATTGGTAATAGTTTGTCTTTTTGTTTTAAAGATTGTCTTAATCCCAAAAATCCAAATAGGATAAAGGGGCTAAAGAAAATTATGCCACGTGCAGGGCTAAACAAGAGTCCAAGTAATCCTCCTAAATAATCGTTTGTATAAACTCGATTATAGAAATAGGGGTGGAGTAGGTTGTCAAAAGCTAAGTAGTTATGCATTAGCCAGAGCCCCAGTAAGGCAATACCAATGGGAACTGTTTTTAGGAAAGATCTGTAATCTTTTACTATTAAATAAATTGAAAGAAGTAAAATGGGAATTGCGGAAGTTGGTCGTATCAAAAATGAAAAATATAAGAAACCAAAAGAGCTTAATAGATATTTGTTTTTTTTGTATAAGCCTTTGTGTAGAACGTAAATTGTAAATGCGTAAATGGGCAGCAAAGGAGTTTGAGACCATAGATCCATGCTTGCCGTAGAAATTACGGGTGTGCAGAAAAAGTAAATTGCTATGAGCAGAAATGGCACCAGGTAGCTCCGTTTTCGATAAGTGAAAAAAAGAATTACACATGACAAGGCAACAAAAAATGCAGCCAAAAGTTTTCGTATGGTTACATCGCTTTTAATAACATCTACTCCGGCTAGGTCCAGCAGGTAAACAACAGGGCTAATTAAAATTGAAGTGCCGTTTGGAAAATAGTTGTAAACTTTATCTTCAACCTGAATCACATTGTAATGCTCAAGATCTTCGATACTAAATTCATTTAGGTCCAAATTAAATTCAGTCGCAATGGAGTAAGCTGTTTCAATTGTGTAGCTGTTGTCCTGATTTGTATAAACCACCGTATTATAGGCAAACATAAAAAATGCACATAAAATGCCTATTCCCCAAAGTAGATTTTTGTTTGCCACTGTAAGCCTCAAAATATTTTTTATTACTTTCTTAAGCATAATAAAATAATTGTATTTTTTTATAAAGTTTATTTATAATTTTTAATAATGAAACAAAAATTTTTGAAAATAATTTTGTATTTGCTTTTGGCATTTTTCATCATTGTTTTTGTGAAGAATGCATGGATGGGGGATGATGCCTTTATCACGATGCGCACTGTCGACAATTTTGTGAATGGATATGGGCTTCGTTTTAATATTGCTGAGCGAGTGCAGTCGTTTACCCATCCTTTGTGGATGATGCTAATTTCGTTTTTTTATTTTACTACTCGCGAGCCCTATTATACGGTTTTAGCCATTTCGATGGTATTGAGCATTTACGTTATGTATCGCTTTTTGTTCGAAACATCCAAAAATCGTTATTCTTTGTTTTTGGGATTTACAATTTTATTGGCATCAAAGGCTTTTATCGATTACACCAGCTCCGGCCTTGAGAATCCGCTTACATATTTATTTATTATTCTTTTTTGCGCAGAATATTTTAAGGATGATAAAAGGTCCGGTTCGTTTTTTTGGCTTTCGTTTATTGCGGGCTTGGCTATGCTAAACCGCTTGGATACAATTTTATTGTTTTTTCCCGCTTTGCTTTACAGGTTTTTTAAGGGAGAGAATATTGGACGAAAATTTATTTATGGATTTATAGCGATTCTGCCGTTGATTTTTTGGGAGATTTTTTCGCTTTTATATTATGGTTTCCCTTTTCCAAATACTTATTATGCGAAAATGGCAGGGACTGTGATCCCATTATATGAGTATCTTTTAAGAGGAGTGATTTATTTTTGGGATTCTTTGACTATGGATCCAATTACTTTAATATCAATTGCTTTAATTGCCGGAATGGCTTTTTATGAAAAACGGTGGAAGGCAATTATTTTAATTTTGGGTGCAATTTTGTATTTATTATATGTCTTAAAGGCTGGTGGAGATTTTATGAGCGGAAGGTTTTTTAGTGCTCCTTTGTTTTTATGTGTGCTTACTTTTGTCCGTTATTTTAAACTTAAAAAAGAGCGAGCATCAATTTTTATTATTTTGATTGCGCTTTATTCAATTGTAAGTCCTTATTCTCCGATTTTTTCCGGATCTGATTACAGGCTTGATAGGGTAATTATTTGGGAAAAACTTGATGATGAGAAGGGAATTTTGGATGAACGGGCTTATTATCCGGGAACGGGTTTGCTTAGAATTTTGCAGGGCGAAGAATTGGAAAATTATGGTTTGGTTGAGAGGGCAAAAAACTATTCTAAGGATGATGATTCTACAAGACTTTTTACTGTAATTTCTGGTATGCAAGCTTATTATGCGCCACGCACTATCCATTTTGTTGACTATGTGGGACTAACTGACGCTTTGGTTTCGCGCATGTCGCCTGTTAATCCTCATGATTGGAGAATTGGGCATATTGAAAAAGATTTTCCAGAGGGGTATTTTCAAACATTAGCTTTTGATGAAAACGTTATTGCGGATGAAGGAATATCACAATTTTACGAAAAAATGAGTTTGATAGTCAGGGAGGATATATTTGCGTCCGGCAGAATAAAAGAAATATTCAAAGTGAATACCGGGCAGTACGATTATTTGATTGGTGATAATTAGGCACTTTTTATGCTAACTCCAAATTCAATACCATCTTCTTCGTTGAAGATCGTGGTAGACCCATCTTCAGAGAAAATAAATATATACGATCTTATTTCTCCCCATCTTTCTTCGTTTTCTCTTAAAATAAATTCGTTGCCGTAGCTTTTTGAGAATGAAAAAGAAGCAAATGGGTTTGGTGGAACCACTTTTGAAAGTTTTTGGTCGATTTGATTTGTATCGAGTCCGGTAATTTCACTTAGGTGTGCCAGAAGATCTTGATAATTTATTGCCATTCCTAGTGGCGGAAGTTTTTCTTGTGGGTTGTTCATAGTAGTTAATTAGATTTTGGAGGCCTCTTTGATGGCGTATTTTATGTGCTTTTGTTACTTTTGTCAAGCCTTGAGCCTCGAATTCTAGCAAGACATTATTTTTTGTATTCTTTGCGGAAAAAATATCCAGTGAGGAATATTATAAAAATGTAGTTGGCCATGCCATATTTGTTTTCGAAGGAAGGGAAAAATCCGCCCATAAACATGTATACCGGGATTACGAAGGTGTTTTCCAATACGAGGGTGCCTAAATCGCAGCGGTAGTTTTCTGTCCAAATACCGCAAACATAGGGATGTTCTTCCATCCAATTACCTTTGCCGTCATAGGAAGTGGAATAACTTTGTTTGATTATTGCCGCTTTTGTAACGAAGAAGGTGCTGACTATAAATACAACTATTAGGTCGACTAAAATAATTTTACCGATTGTTTTGAGCGCTTTTTTCATGCTTTATTCAAATTTTAGGCTGGAAATGATCTCTTTTAGTGTTTCGTTGTCTTTTTCAAGCCAGTAAACTTTAAATGCCAGGATTAAATTGTTATGTTTTGTGTAGTAAGCGGTTACATTAAACATATCTCCGACCATGATTTTGGTGAATTCATTGTCGCCGATAGTTAGTACGGAGTAATCAATTCCGGTTTGTTCAGACATTTCTGTAAGTGTGGTGCCTGGAAGAGAGAAGTCGCTTATGATTTGTTGGTCCAAGCTGTTATCTGAAGTAGTGGCTATAACCTCAATTTCCGGAATTTGGCAAACATCGCAATTTTCCGGTGGATTTGTGTGTCGCTCGTAACCTTCTTCTGTCCATAGGCCTTTGTCGTCCGCGATTAACATGTCAGGATATGTGAAGGAGAAGCCGTCTCCAATGAATGTTTTTTGAGTTTCGCTGGGGGGTGTTTGGTTTTGTGTTTGGCAAGCATTCAACCAAAGAATTGATGTAATTAGCGTGATGGTGACGATTATTTTGTTTCGCATGTTTATGTGGTTAGATTGCTTAAAGTGTGCCTTAAAGGGCAAGGGGATGCAATGTTTTTCTGCGTAGAAAAAATCGGGCCGGGATCCGGACAGAGGAATTTTTTCTAAAATTTTCCGGTTTCAATGAAATCTTTGGTGGCGGTGATTGTTTTGGGCTTGTTCATTATAAAGGCGTGGGTGCAGGGGATTGTTAAAAAGTCTTTCATTCCTTTAAGTTTGCTGTTTTTTGGGGGAACCTTGGCGTCGAATTTGCCGGCGATAATGCCAAGTTCGTAATTTGCCGGGGGAAGGCTTTGAATAAGGCTTTTGTTATCCGTTTTTAGCTCTTTTAGAGCGGGACCTAATATGCGTTTTGTTAATTTGGATTTGCTGAGTATATCGGCAAGTTTTGATCCTTTGTTTGGAGGGGCGAGCATCACTATTCTTCCTAAATTTTTCAATTTGTTTTTTGCCAGAAAATATCTAACCAAAATTCCTCCCATTGAATGGGTTACAAAATGGATTCGCTTACTTTTATCGGTACAGTTTTTTTTGATGGCCTGTGCCAGGAAGTTTTGCGAAAGATCGGCAATATTGTGCTTTTTGGAGGGGTAATTTAGATTAATGACCTTGTATCCTTTTTTGGACAAATGTTTTTCCAGCTTTTTCATGGAAGCAGACGTCCTAAGAAAACCGTGAAGAAGGATGATGTAGTCTTTTTGGGGCTTCATTTGTTTAATTTTTTTCTGCTGTGACTTCGCGGCAGTTTTCCGGTAGATCGCTTTCTTCAGGCCAGCTTTGGATTAATCCTCTTGTGTAAAGGATGTTGTCGCTTAAGTCTAGAACTATTCGTGGTGCGCCAGGCATGTCGTCATTTAGAATTTTTTCGTATTCGTCTTGGGACACCAGAAAAAATTGCATTAGATTTCCTTTCCATTCTTTTGCGGATGGTAGTGAAACATTATATTGGGTTTCTGCGCCTTGTGCTGTTTTTGTCACTTTTAAATATTGGTCGCATCCAGTGTCTGCGGTGAAAGAAAAATTATATTCTGAGTCTGAATATAGGGTTACGTTTGTGTTTGCTGTTTCGGTTTCAGGAGAATTTGTACACGCTGTTAAGGTAGCAAAAATTGTGAGTAGTAAGAATAATTTTTTCATGATGATAATTTAGTGATTTTTGGATTTTTTAGAGTATACAAGGAATAAAATCCCTGGGAAAGCGATAATTGCAACCAGGATGTAGGGGATAATGTATTGCAGGTTCTGTGATGGGCCAATGAATGAAAAGGATTAGGAGTGTGGCTGCGCTGAAGAGCACATTAATTAATCCGCCGAGGCCTTCGTAGCGCCACGCAATGGCTAATCCGATTGTAGCAATGAGCATAAAAATTGGGGGGGGAAGTTTTCGATGAAGGGATAATTGTCTATGGCGTGTGGATCAGGGATTCCTGTTTTTAGCCAGTTTATGGTGAGGCTAGCGAGTATCATTAAAACATAGACGATCACGGGGATGCTCCAAATTCGGGCGATTTTGCGGATTTTTTTTGATTTGGTGGGCATATGGGGAGATTATTTTTCTTTTTTTTCCAGGATCTCAAAAAATTCGTTTTTGCTAATATCCATTTGTCTACAGATATTGGCAAATAACTCTCCACTTATTTCTGAATATTGTGGAATTGTGACCTTCCCAAAGTTTTCCTTTTTGAAATGTTTATGGCTTCCTTTTGTACTTTTGTATATAAATCCTAATATTAAAGCTACTTTTTCGCACTCATTTGGTTTTACCGGACGGAGGCTCCTGTGTTTACGCATTACAGAGATTGTTTGAGTTATAGGTTATATTCTGAGATAAAGTTTCTTTTTCTCTAAATTTTTTTTCTTTTAATTTTTCATCATCTCTTTTGCGTTTTTTTTCTGATAATTCAACAAAGAGGTCGTACATGTCCTGAAATTTTTTTGGTGCTTTTCTATATATTTCTTCATCAGTTTCGTTATCTTTACAGCACATTTCTAAATAGCCGGAAGTTGCATCGTGCAATCTTTCTAATGCTTGCATGATGCTTTTGCCTTCAGCAATCAAATCAAATTCCAAGGATACAGCAATATAGATTTTTTCTTTTTTGTAAGCGATAACTTTATCTACAAATGTTCTTGCTTTCATAGTGGTTATTTTTCAGATTTTAGGTATATTTTATTATAAAGAAGTTATATTTTTTTTCAACCTAAAGCTCAGTGCATCTGAATAGTTTTGTGATTTGCTGCTTGGTGTCGGCAATTTGTTCTGTGATTACCGCTAGTAGGGCGTTTTTTATCCTTCGATGTTGGTATAGGGCGGTTCTCTTCACTTCAAAGTCTTCTGAGCCCGGGTAGCGGACTTTCATGCTGGTGCTGTCGAGTAGGAGTGTAAATCCACGTTTGAAGACTCTGATTAGGGCTTCTTGTCGATTGTTGAATTCTTCAACATAGTTTTCTGAGAGTTGCAGTTTATCCATGGTGGGTTATTTGTTTTTAAAATATGAGATAAGGTAAAAACCAACGATTAGGCCAAGGCTCAATATTAAAATTTGTGTGCTACCCTTGGAAAAAATGTTTCCGAATTTTATATAATCGTAGATAGCATAAATTAGCCATATGCCTAAGGTTATTGCTCCGATTTTTGCGACTAGGTTGTTATAATTTATTTTTTTGATCTTCTATATAAGTAAATCGATAGGGCAATTGAAAACAGAATTGCGATTGGGACGGCAATTAGAATAAGGTAAAATAAACTGAACTCGAACCATTCGAGGAGAGAGCATTTGTAATGGACGATCGCTTCTGTTTGGTTTCGCATTCCGCTCGGAAATTTACTGGGGCAAAAGAGTTGCCACCATGCTTCGTTTTCCCAGACTGACCCTTTTCCTGAGGAGTAGTGAGTGGATGTGAAATTGTTTATGAGAGAGTAGATGTAATAAATCGGGATTGTTATGGAGAATCCGTAGAGGAAACCTTTTCTGATTGGATGTGGAGTTTTCATGGGCTTACTTTTTTATTCCTTTTGTTTTAGTTAAATGAGTGCTTACTAAAAACACGCTTATAATAAGCCAGAGAAGGTGTTTAGGCAAGCTAGTGGTTAAAACTACCCTCACAAAATTTCTTAATTGGCCGGCAATTACTTTTGATAAGTTGTTTATTTCAGCATCGCTGGTCAGTGATTTTGATAATGCTGTGCTAATTTCTTATCTTTTAAAGCACTTTCTGCATCCATTCTTTGATGTTTTTTTTAACTTCCATGAGTACTTGTGCAGCCTCTGCAGTGTCTAAGGGGCGGTCATAACCATGTTTTTCGATACAACTCGGTGAATTCCAAAAAACTTGTTGTGCATATCCATAATTCATGATTTTTCCACCACCTATTAAATGGGTGTTATCCGGGATCAATTCATGGTGCTGGAGTCCACATACCACAGACGAAACAATGAGTTGTCTTTTATCTGAATCGTCGACAACTACAAATTTTAATGCTGATGAGTCTGCAGTGTATTCTTCGTCGTAACCGCGTGTGCTGAGTTCCATGGGGGTGTGTTGTTAAGGAGTGTGTGGGTTGATTATATATGGATTTTAGGGGGATGGGTATTATACTGGTTTCTCTAATATTTCTTTAAGTAATTCTTTTATGATATTTTGTAAATCATCAAAACTGTATTTTTTTGAAAACATATTTATGGCTCTATTTATGTTATAAAACGCCCAACCATATACGGTGAAGAAATCTTCAGGCGTTTCTTTAATTTCATATTCAGGGAAATATTTTTCAAACCAATTTTCCCAAAAGACCTCGGTCTTTGGTTTAAAATCGTATCTGTTATAACTAATAAATGCATGTAATGTAACTATGGCTAATCTTTTGTTTCCATTTTTGAAAGCATGTCCCTGACTTATCGTTATAAAAAGGTAAGCTGCTTTATGAAAAAATGTTGGATAGTAATCTCTAACTTTAACTAGTGTGAGAAATTTTTTTAATTCTTTTAAACCATCCTCATCATTTTCATATTTTGGTTTGTGTTCAGGGGTTTCGTCGTAAATTAAATCTCTAATAAAGTCAAATAACTCCTTCTCATATAAATCTAAGCTCAGATAAAATATTCTACTCATGGGCTAACTTTCTTACAACATCACCAATACTTCTCCTAAGGTGGGTTTTTACTTGGGGAGTAGTCCGAAATTTTCCCATTATTTGTCCTTTTTTACCGTTTTTAGTGGTTTTTTGTCGGATTTTATAATAGGTGCCTGTTTTTTTGTTGTGTATTCTTTTGTTAGCCATTTTGAATAATTATTTTAGGAATAGAATAACACTAATGTTTATAGATGTATATTAATTGTTAATATACAATTTTTTATTCAGATTCCCAATCAATTTTCATTTTAGCCCACACTTTTTGTATTTGTTTAATTCTTCCGTTTCGATTAACTGATAGGGGGCTGGGGTGGAACTGGGAGTAATATAGTGTGCCGTTATATATGAAGCTTTGGTTTTGATTGTTTAGCCATTTTTGAGAAGTTGACTTAGTGAGTTATATCCTTTTTCTTTTAAATAGTTTCCTAATTTTTTATCGTTTCTTATTCCAAAATCTTTTCCATATATTTTTTCTATGGTTTTCATTTGGGTGCCGTTTCTTTTACTTTTATATTGTCCGGTTTTTCCGGGAGTCATGCTTCTTGGTGGTTACTTCTAATTTGATTATATACTTTGTTGGAGGAAAGACCAAATTTTTGAGGGGCCCTAAGTTTTGTTGTTTATTAGTAATTTATTTGTTTGACAGTTTTGGGTGTTTTTTTAATACTGAAGATGTAATAAGCATAAATATGGGAAGTAAAAAGAAAAATCCATTTGATTCTATTGAGCTTAGTGGGGAAGACGCTGTTTGGTTTGAGCAATATTTGAAAGGGAATAATCGGAATGAAGAAATTGAGAGGCGTAGGCGCGAGACTTTAAGAAGGGCAGGGGAAATTAGTTTTGGCGAGGTGGTGAATATTACAGTTTAACTGGATGGGGTGCTTTTTATGTGGTAAAATTTAATCTTAGGTAATAACTATTAATGGCAACAGCTGTAAAAGGTAAAAAGAAGGTTTCTTCTTCAACAAATAGTTGGAAAGAAGCGCCAATTAAGAAAAGGTTTTCAGCAGATGATTTGATCGATGCTTATTTTAGGGGAAGAGAGGATGAAGTGGCTGATCGTGAAAAGATTTTGATGGAAAAATTGGTAGCGAATTTAGACAAGGCTAAAGAAATTTCTGAAGATTTTTTCAAATATTTGATTGAGAAAAAATATTCTTGTAAATATTTAAAACTTAGGGCTACAGATGTTACACATTTTGATGCAATATTTGTTATTGAACAGAAAGATTATATAAAAGAAAGTTTTAAAAGAGTTTATGCAAAATCCAGAAAAGTTAAAGAGAATATTAACGGGGATACATTTTGTTATTCTTTTTCATTCATGCCTTTTTCAAAATATATAAGTGAGGATGAATTTTTATCTGATGGTTACTTTTTAGATTATGGCAAAAATCACAAGTCTTGATCATGCGGAACATAACGAGAAGGCATGTAAGTATTTAAATAGAAAACCTGATTTTCTCGATTGGGTTATTACAACTGCTTTTTATTCTGCTTTGCACTTTATTAATCATAAAATTTTTCCGTATAAGGTTAAGGTGAATGGCAAAATGATTATTATTAAGGATTTTGCTACTTATTGTAATAATTATAAAAAAGATACTACCCGGAAGCATCATCAACTTTCTGCGCTTGTAGAGGAAAAATGTCCGGAGATTGCAGATGATTACAACCAGTTAAAGGATATTTCATGGACTGCCAGATATTCCAGGTATCAATATGATCGGGATATTTCTGATTTGGCGGTAAAGCGATTGGGAGCTGTGAAGAAATATTGTGTGGGGTAGGGGGGTTATTCCCAATCTTTTTTCATCTTAGCCCACGCTTTTTGTGCTTGTTTGATTCCTACGTTTCGATTAACTGATAGGGGACTGGGGTGGTATTGGAAGTAAAATAGGGTGCTGTTGTATATGAAGCTTTGGTTTTGATTATTTGAGGAATTATTTAGATGTTTGTTTGCCGAGGAATATACTTTTTTGCCGCAGCAAATTACAAGAGAGGGGGTGATTATGTCGATTTGAGGTAAACAAAATTCTTTAAAAGCTTTATCGAAATTTTTTTGGGGGATATTACTGTTCATGTTTCCGGGTTTGATGTATGGGAATAGATTGGTAATGAAAATGTCCGATAGGTTTAAGCCAAATGTAGTTTTGAGCAGCTTTGAGAGATTTTTATTGGTGATTAAATTGGGTTTAAAGCCAATTTCTGCAATTTCTTGATCAAAAGGTTGGGAGAGTTTTTTTTGGATGCCCAATCCTGCAAAATAACCATGATCGGGCTATTTACGTTATGTGCGCTTTTTGTGTAAGGCGAAACAAAGTCGCTTTCATATTTGCCTTCATGGAAGTCGCTGATGTTTTTGTATCCCTCGTAGCACTTTGATTGTCGTATTTTTCCGAGTTGTTTGAGGGCGTTGAGTTTGGCTTTTTGCATGGGGATATTTGAATTTTGTATTTATTCAATAGTATTATCGGTTGTGTGAAAATTATTTTAATAAGTTTTTACATTGATCAATGTTTGTTTTTAATAAATCATAATCTTGTAAAATATCTGAGGGGACTGAATTTATACATACTTCAAATATTTTTATATCTAGTTCTTTTTGAAATGAATATCCCTGGAAAATCATTATTGATAAGATGACTAATATAAAAATAAATATTGAGCTGATAATTTTTTGTTTCATAGTTTGTTTTTAATAATGAAGAGATTTTTTTAAAATTATTTTTCTTTTGAAAATAAAATGAATTCGATTATTCCAATTATTATTAAGCAAATTAGCCATATTAACCAAGTTTCATTAATATCAGTTATTGAAATAGGTCTAAATCCTGTTCCCATTTCCCATGTTGTACTTTTAAAGGTTGAAATGTATCCATAGCCAATTAGAAGAATTATCAAAGGGCTAATGATAGCAATTATTAGTTTTTGAATTTTATTCATTAGTTTTATTATATAATTTAGTGGTTATAAAAATGGCGGCCCAAATTTCTTCCTCTTGTTTATATTCTTTTTCATTTTTATTACTTCTAAGATATTCACTGTATTCGTTTAGACTATCTTTAAAAAGTGTTTGGGTATAATTAAGAACTTCTGTTTTTTGTTTTTTATTTAAATTAATTCCTTCTCCATCTAGAACTAGTCCTGATGCAGCAGTCATTATTTTTTCTCTACCGCTGTCTAATTTTATTCTAATTAATGCTAAAGCTTCTTCATCATTGCTAGGATATTCAATTAAATTAATTAATAAATCTGCTGCTATTAAGAGGGTATCAATACCTTCGATCATATTGTCTGTGACTTTTATTATAAATTGGTCTTCACTTGTTTCCCATTTTTCCATGATATGTTTTGCCTTGGATAGATGTTCTTTCATTGAGTATGCAAATTCATATTCATTAAAATTTTCGTTTTTATCTTCATTGCCTCTACTTAGGTAAATTTCGTGTAAAGATTTTACTACATCTATTGAAAAATTTTTGTTTATTTCTGTTTTTTTTGAATTTAAATTAAATGAAAAACCAGTAGTTACTATTATTGTTATAAGTATAATTACTAGGATTTTTGTTGATTTTTTGAACATCAGTTTTTACATTATACTTTTATACTTTAGCAAATTTTAAATAAATAGGGTATTTAATAATTTTTTAATTTAATAAAACAAAGTTTTTTAATCTGTAAATAACCCTGGAAGTCATTTTTTTAATGTGTTTCAATTTTTTGTAAATTCGTTCAATAGACTTACTAAAAAAGTTTTTGAGCTAGTAGGGGGGTAGGATCCAATAAAAAAGAGCATCTGAGGAGGTACTATAAAAGCGTGACTTTTTTATAAATATAAGAATCAGCGGGATTGAGAAGAACCAAATTATTCGCTATCTTTGTTCCAGATGTCAGGAGATATTTTCGCTGCATAGTTCTCAATATATCCACATTTTTTACAGTAAAATACTTTGATTGGTATGCCAGAAGATGGGTGAAATGTTAAATTTTCTCCCTTTTTGGTTATTTTGGTTAAGGCATGTAATCCATCTGCTGATATCATCTCTTCGTCAGTATGTTGAATACAGTAAATTTTATTATTTCTTTTAGGCATAATTATTTTTGGTTAAACCAATTCCTGGCATATGGATACAGAATGTTAACTAAAGAACCTGCTAAAATTAGAAGGGCTGCTGTTATTAACAGTATGAGTGGAATATAACTTTGGGATTCTTGAGAAGTATTATTAGTTATTAAGTTTACTGAAACACCAAGAAATATTGCTCCAATAATATTTATAATTGCAGCAAAAATGGCTACGAATGGTGATGTTTTAAGGTATTCTATTTCAGCTTTATAGTTTTCAATTTCTGTTTCTTTATTGCTTAGTTTTTGGGTACTAAGATTATGTTCATTGACCAATTGCCTGATGGCAGTTTCATTGTTAAGTAAATCGTTAACAGAAATTGTAGACAATGCTCCTCCCTCATAAATGCTTGTGGCTCCAACGTCATCTATATTTACATTTTCTTCATTTTCCATTAGTGGTATTAAGATTGATATAATATCGAATATATTTATTTCAAGCCTCGCACTTTCCTTAATAGGGAAAACCTAAAATTTCCCGGCAAATTTGCTGCCGCTGGCCGCGGCAAATTTACCGGAAATTTTTGCTACGTTCCGGGGAAAAATCGCAGGAGCTCTTTTCCCCTCCACTACGCACCGGTTTTCTCGCTACTTTCTTCAATCATTGCTTTTATGCGCATTACGCTTACGATTGTGGAGCGTTCGGTTTCAGCAAGTTTCATTGAAATGAATTT
The DNA here is from genome assembly GCA_014729275.1 of Candidatus Peregrinibacteria bacterium. Lineage (GTDB taxonomy): Bacteria > Patescibacteriota > Gracilibacteria > UBA1369 > LOWO2-01-FULL-3 > WJKE01. Next base: position 18,657 of record WJKE01000052.1, read on the forward strand.
GATTGTTTCCTCAAGGTCGGGGATCATTTTGTATTCAAGTGCGTTTACACGGCGGCGGGTTGTTTCAAGTTCTGCGGCAAGACGTTCGGCCTGGCGTTCGATTTCCGCAAGCTTTATTAGCATTGGAAAAACTTCCTGAAAAACACCTAGAGAGCTATCCAACTCCGCGCTGGTTTGTAAATAACCGTAATTTAAAATATCTCCTTCCTGTTGAACTTTAAAATAAGGAATATAAACACTCATTACGTTTTTTGTCGTAACCTCAAGATCAACTTTTGCTGAAGGATAAAGAAGTGCGGATTCCAATACCTCAGGCATCATCATAGAAGAAGCCTGAGCGAAATTTTTGAATGCCACCGTAAGTTTTTCTTCAACTTCCCGTCGTAATTTTTTGGCCTCTCGTATTATCTCCATAAAAGTCTTCATCAACCCGTCCTGCTTATCTTTAAGTAGTTTGTGTCCTCTTTTGGCACTTTTAATCCTCTTTTTGAGGTTTAAAAGCTCCATTCTGGTTGGCTTTACATTTAATTTTGCCATATTTCTTTATAAGTTTTAGATGTTTTATTATTTAGCTTTTTACTGTGCCGTTTCAGTATATGATTATTGTTGGCTTTTTACTGTGTTGGTTCTGTATATGATTACTGTTTGGCTTTTTCAGTCCACAGTTTCTGAATATAATTATTTTATTGCTTTATTCAGCTTTATCTTACAGTTTATTTTCCAATTATTATTAATTATTCGGATTTAACCTCTTTTTTTGGCAGATATTTTTCAATGTGCTCATCCTTAACACGTTTTAGCTCTGTCTTAGGCAGAATTGTCAGTAACTCCCATCCAAGATCAAGAGTCTGCTCAACTGTTCTATCCTCCATTTCTCCCTGTGTAATGAACTTTTTCTCAAACTGCTCAGCAAACTTCAAATACTTAAGATCTGTTTCGGATAGAGCCGATTCACCAAGGATGATAGCCAAATCCCTAACTTCAAGACCACGTGCGAATGACGCATAAAGCTGTCCGAAAATACCTTCATGATCCTCACGGGTGATTTTTCTCGCAGTAGGGGAAAGTCTTGAAAGTGAAGGTAATACATTAACCGGAGGATAAATACCTTCACGATGCAGATCACGGGAAAGCACAATCTGTCCCTCAGTAATATATCCCGTAAGATCAGGAATCGGATGCGTAATATCGTCCTCAGGCATGGTTAGAATCGGAATCTGTGTGATTGATCCTTTTTTACCCTTAACACGTCCCGCTCGTTCGTAAATTGTCGCCAAGTCGGTGTATAGGTAACCAGGGTAACCACGTCTACCAGGAACCTCTTTTCTCGCCGCAGATACCTCACGCAGAGCCTCACAATAGTTTGTAAGGTCAGTAAGGATTACAAGTACGTGCATGTTCTTTTCGAATGCAAGATATTCGGCTGTAGTTAGGGCAAGTCGTGGAGTCGCAATACGTTCAACCACAGGATCGGCAGCTGTATTGATGAACATTATTGATTTGTTGATCGCACCTGTCTTTTTAAACTCGTTTGTAAAGTATTCAGCTTCTTCAAATGTTACACCCATAGCACCAAATATAAT
>WJKE01000053.1 GCA_014729275.1 Candidatus Peregrinibacteria bacterium
TATTGACTATAACGAACAATATATATTCAAGGATATAGCGCGGTAACATGTCGTCCCTAAAGGGACTCGCTTAAACGTCAATGGTTTTGCTATAAATATTTTGTCCCTAACGGGACAATAGCCAAAAGGGTTCTTTGAAAATTGCTCGATAAAAATTGAATTGGACAAATATGCAAAACGAGGTGGGAAAAGGATGTTTTGGAGGTAAATGAACTTTAACAGAATCATAACTGATAATCATGTGCAACAACAATGATTTTTTTACATAACGACAAATGGAAATTACACTGATAGGGATGCTATGGTTACAGAAAAAAATCGCAGTTAAAAAAGAACAGAATGAAAATAAGGAAAAAGAAAACTTTTCCAATTAAAAGGTTTAGTAGTGGTCAAATGACCTTATTAAGAATTCTGAATAAACATAATTTTACATTTAAAAGTGAAAAAATAAAATCAACTTTCCGGAAAGTTGCTAATTCAAAAAAACACAAATTAATAGGAGGATTGAATATGAACACTCTATCCATCAAAGACATGGAACAGATAAATGGAGGGTTGTCCGGAGGATGTGCCCTTTACATCTTTCAAATGGGTATAGTAGGCACTATTGCTATTGCTAGTGGTGGGTTACTCGGAATTGCCGCATTTGGTTTGGTAGCTGCAATAGCCGCTTCGGCTGATAATCCTTGTTAATTAAGTAACTTTTGAAAGGAGTTGAATATGAATATCTCTGAATTTACACCCCAAGGACATTGTTGTACTTTGCTGTCTGATGAACAAACTATGATGATTTATGGTGGATGGCAAGAGTATATTGATGTTGCATGTGGTTCTTGGGCGGTAATCGTTGTAGCGACAGCTGGCGCTGCAACTGCAAACCCAGCTGGAGCCACAGCTACAGCATTATGCGCAGGTTGGGCTTTGGGTAGAGGATTGGTAGCTATACTTCAACGATAGTATGTAGTAAATAACAGAAAGGGGTAAGGAATTTCTTACCACGAAATCCTTGCCCTTTCTGTTAAAGTATAATAAGGTCAAATGATCTAATAGGTAATTTTTAAAAAAAAGAAGAAAGAATTCAGCATGGATTCGCAAAATACAGTAATTAGCATTAAACATCTCTATAAAACCTACACTGATACTGTTGCTCTTCGAGATATCTGCCTGAATATTGCATCTCAAAAGATTAGTGGTATAGTAGGACCAAACGGGGCGGGTAAAACAACATTGATCCGAATTATTAGTACTTTGTTAAAACCTTCAAAAGGATCAGTAAAAATTAATCAGCAAGATATTTTGATTGATCCAAATGAAACACGAAAAATTATTGGTTATTTACCAGAAGATGCAAGCCCTTATCTCTCTTTAACTCCTCTGGAAAATCTTCGTTTTTATTCATCCTTTTATCCGTCAGTAAATATTTCGAACGATCAATTAATTGCTGAATATCTAAAAAAATTTGATCTTCACGATTTAAAACACAAAAAGGCAGGAAAACTTTCAAAAGGAATGAAACAAAAATTACTTTTTATCAGATCCATAATTCATAATCCGGATATTATAATTCTTGACGAACCATTCAACGGGATGGATCCTACAATTAGATTGTCAATAAAAAAATTCCTAAGGGAAAAAAAGAATGAAGGAAAAACAATTCTTTTCAGTAGTCACAACCTATTGGAAGTCGAAAATTTATGTGATCAAATTATTATATTGAATAAAGAAATATTATTAAATGAAAATATAAATAGCATTCAAAGACGATACAATAAAAATATTAAATCACTCGAAGATTTGTACTTGGAAATATTGGGGAAATCATGAAAATCGATAATGTCCTTCGTATTGCCAAAAAAGAATTTCATGAACACAAAAAAAGAGTTTTCTGGACATTTGTCAGTATGCTCATGATAAGCGCTCTTTTTTTATTACCAGCTATTTTTGACCCCTGGGAATCTGACACACAACTATTTGAAAAATATATAAATAAGAATCAATTAATGAAGACTGCTGATAGATCAAATGTATTTGTGATGTTTTTAATTGACATCAAGTTACCACTTTATATCTTTCTAGCAACTTTTTTGAGCCCTCTTTTTGGAATTATGGAAAGTATAATTAATGAAAAAGAAAATCGGACTCTCGAAGCGCTCTTTGTTCTTCCAACAACGGATCAAGAAATAATTTTTGGGAAAATGCTTGTTAGTCTATCCTCAGGAATTATGTTGCCTTGGTTACTATATATTTTCTACATGCTACTATTTTCTTTTATGTGCAATACAACAATTGCACTATTTTTTCTCCAATTTAAATGGTTATTTATTATGATTATTTTGGTACCTAATAGTGCTTTTTTTATTAATCTAGTAGGTATTAGTATAGCCAGCAATACTAAAACTTTGCAATCCTGCTATTTGTATGCTTTTATAATATTATCCCCCCTATTTGTCATTTTAATACTTGTTAGTATTGGTACTATTTTTATATCAATCAAAATACTTTTAGTCATAACAATTTTATTAATACCATTAACTGTCCTTTCTTTTTTTATAGCAATTTGGTCATTTAGAAGGGAAAAAATATTATTACGCTATTAGTAGATATTTACATTTCATCCATTATGCTACCATATTAAATCTGAAGAAGAACTGAAAACATAATCGAAAATATAGAAAATAGTATATAATTTGATTCTTCCCACTATTTGGACTAGTCCCCTTCCGCCCGCTGTGCGGGCTTGAGATTGGGGGCATTTTATTCCACGGGCTTACGCCCGAGGCTAAAAGCTAACACCCGCTGCGCGGGTTTAACAAAATGTTTTAATGCTGCTTCTTATAGATCTGTGATGACAGGTCTTTTGCAGATTCAAGTTAAAAATGGGAAAAAAGCATATTCCGGATAAAAGTTGCCACTCATTCCGGTCTAAAACCGACACTGTTTGTATCAAAACTCTCTATCAATTAATCCGTGCAGGTGGCAGTTTTCATCCGGAAAGAGTGGCAGTTTTGCCCCGGAATACGCAATCAAATACTGCACAATTTGACAATACA
>WJKE01000054.1 GCA_014729275.1 Candidatus Peregrinibacteria bacterium
GGAGTACCAATTTTCCTCCGCCCAAATTTTCATCCCTTTATTAGATGAGGATTTGGGTGGAGTTTAAAATATCAAGCATTGTCCGAAATCAAAATTTATTCCGTTTTAATCGGGATGAAAACTTCAGATACACGCGAATTAAATGAAATTGTGTGTCACCCCTCAAAAGCACAAGTATTATAAATTTACTATATAATTATAATTCTATGGAGAAGAAAAAGGTAATTATTATTTCACTATTTACAATCTTAGTTTTAATAGGATTTCTTTATTTGATAATTTATTTTCCCAAAATCCAAAATTTTTATTATGATAAATTTACTTGTGGAAATGAAGGACAAATTGTTGGAGCAGCTAAATTGCCTACAACTTGTTGTGAAGGATTAAAGCGTATTTCTGGTTCAGATATTAAAGATTTTGATGAGAATTGTAATCTTATTTCTATAGGCGGACTTCAAATATGTTCTAATTGTGGAAATGGAATATGTGAACCAGATACTTGGGAAAATAAATGTAACTGTCCAGAAGATTGTAACTAACGGGGTGACACACAACTCAAGGGGACGCTAGCGCTTTCACTCCACTTCGTTTCGTTCACCCTCATTTAACAAGGGATAAAAGAAAAATTGCTCGGCTCGCAATTTTCCCAAATTTTCTCCACTACGTTTCGAAAACTTCTTTTATCCCTGATGTGTTATCAGACATATTTTTCTGAAAATTTTTCGCTATTAGATTTGTTGAAGGATTTTTCAAAAAGGAATGAAATTTTGATTTTTTCCTTTATTTTTATAGGGGGGAATAAGGTGTTTTCACTTGCTCCATACTTCCGCAAGTGAAAACGCTAATTTTATTTTAAATTTTTTCGATTTCCGTTATGCTAAAAACAGCTTGGATAAAGTGTAAAATAATGATTTACCAAAATCAACCTTGACAGAATAATTATTTTGTGCTTAAATGTATCCACTATCGCATAAGGTAGTTTTATTGTTCTTTAACATTTCGGTAGTAATGAAGAGTAATCTGCTTTGTTTTTCTTTTTGTGGGACAAAACATCTTGTTACAAGATAGTTTTTCTCCTAAAAGACCATCAATGTATGGAAGGCAGATAAACTCTTCGTTACAGCAATTACAAGTTAATTGGTGGCTTTTTGGGTATAAAGATATTGTACTCAAGAAGCCATCAAATTAACGAACCAATAACAAAACTATCTGTCGCTCCTGATGGCAGGTGACACAATCTTTTTAGCTGGGAAAGGAGCTAAAGCAATGCAAAAAGGACAATTTACAATCGAGGTTATGGTACACGGAAGACCGGTAACGGAGTATCCTTACGGAAATGAAACTTTCGTGGAAGGCAAACGGGGAAGCGAATATACCCTGAAAATCCGCAACAACAGCGACAGAAAAGCCATGGTTGTTTTGAGCGTTGATGGGCTGTCAATCATGACCGGACAAACCGCAAGTAAGAATGATGGGGGATACCTCGTCAGTGCTTACAGTCATATTGATATTCCCGGATGGCGTTTGAACGATCAGGATGTCGCCAGTTTCCAGTTCGGTTCTCTTCCTCAATCTTATGCTTCACAAATGGGAAAACCCGCCAATATTGGCGTAATCGGCGGAGTGTTTTATCTTGAAAAGAGAAGACAGCCGGTATATCGGGATGATTACGAAACCCTGGGTGGTCCCATGAGAGGAGGCGGCGGAACTTTTGGCGGAGTTTCAAAAGGAATCGGAACCGGATTCGGACGCCGACAGGAACATCGCGTCAACCGCGTAAGCTTTGACCGTGAAGATTATCCGGCGGAACAAATGACCTTGAGATATGATGATCGCAAGGGACTCGAAAGACGTGGAATCTATGTGACTTCTCCCCATCCGAAAAGAGACCGTGTGCTGGACGCCGATCCGTTTCCCGGTGGCGGTTGCCAGCCTCCCAAAGGATGGCGCGGATAAAATGTGGTTCTGACATGCTGTAACGAAGATCGGAGCTCAAACTTACGTGCGAGCTCCTTTCTTTTTGCCCAAAAAAATTTAAAATAAGGTGTTTTGGCTCGGGCAATTCACCCCCGACCCCTCTTGCCCGAGCCAAAACGGAAAAAATCAAAATTTCATGCTAAAATAGAAAAAAATCCTTCAACAAAGAATTAAGGAAGAAAAATTTTCAGAAAAATACGCTGCGGTTTTGGCTTCCAAAGCATATCGCAACAATAAACGCTAAACTAATTTTGAAAGTCAGTAGAATATAAGACAGATTGCAAAGCCAAAACCTTGCCCCGTTGCACTCTCACCTTTTATTTTTCGCTAATTATTTTTAAAGGAAGAAAAATAAAAGGTTCGGGTCTGATAACAGCGTGTATGCGGTTCGCTCCTGCCGTCGCTCTCCCACATTTTGTGCCTACGCTTGACTAAAACCTAAGCACTCTTCTAAAAATAAAGCGTCTTTGTTATACTATAATCAGTGCAATAATACCGGCACAAAACGTCGCATACACGCGAACGTTATGTGAAATAGCCAGAAATTTCTTTAATACATTTTAGAATTTTTTTGGCGAATTCACGGGTCGAAATAACTTTAAATTTAATAAATAATTTAAAAATATTATCATGAGTAAAAAAACAAAAATAGTTTTAGGAATTATAAGCGGAATCATTTTGATTTTAGTAGGTCTGGTTGTTTTTTCGTCTATGATGGTTAATGAGAGCGATCCTCGTTTTCAAGAGTTAATGCAACAAGTCGACAAGAATGATCCTGGTGTTGTAGCCAAATCTTCTGTGGATATTTCTTTGATGCCAATGTATGGCGAAGTTGAAAAAACTCCAGAGCAAAAAAAGTCTGATGAAGAATTTATCGATGCGGTAGTTAAAGCTGCTGGAAGCCGTGAAAAAGCTGCTACTGACGCTATTGCCAGAGGTAAAGATTTTCTGCAAAAAGGAGACCTGGAGATGGCAATGAGAAGATTCAATCAGGCGTGGTTATTGGACAGTAATAATCCCGATGTGTATGTTGGTTTTGGAGATGTGCTAAAAAAACAAGGAAATGACGAAGGGGCAGCTGAAATGTATAGCAAGGCAGAAAATCTTAAAAAGTAAATTCGCCAAAAAATACATTAAGGAATAGAAATTTCTGGCTACATCACATAACAACGTGTATCTGGCTACGGAAAATTGGCGTTAATTAAATCCTTAAGGAGTACCAATTTTCCTCCGCCCAAATTTTCATCCCTTTATTAGATGAGGATTTGGGTGGAGTTTAAAATATCAAGCATTGTCCGAAATCAAAATTTATTCCGTTTTAATCGGGATGAAAACTTCAGATACACGCGAATTA
>WJKE01000055.1 GCA_014729275.1 Candidatus Peregrinibacteria bacterium
AATTTGGTTGCGGGGGGGAGACTCGAACTCCCGACCTCCGGGTTATGAGCCCGACGAGCTACCACTGCTCTACCCCGCGTTATTTGTAGCCCAAAAATATAGTATAAAGGAGCTAATGTCAATTATCAAAAAACAAACTCCACCACTGGGCCGGATTACTCATTCCAGAATAAGTTTTCGCATCAGGTAATTCCTCTTTATTAACTTCGATTTCAGTATTAACTACCTCTGGTGAAAGGATAATGATTTCCTCTCCGGGATTAACATAGTTCCAGTTTTGCTTAATAACTTTATCGATATATTCTTCAGATGTGAAATACAAATAATCTTCAGTCTTTTTTCGATTCTCTTCTTCAATTTGAGCATTTTCCGCCCTAAAAGTTTCAATATATGAGTCGATTCGATAATTATTGTAAATAATTTTTGTTAGTGAGTATAACAAATACGCAACCAGCAAAAACTCGAGAATTATAATTATTTTTGTTAAATTTGATGTATTATTGAACCGCGTCGTCATATACTAAAATTATCACAATTTAATAAATTTAAAAATATGAGAGTTCATTTTATTGGAATTGGAGGAATTGGACTTAGCGCAATTGCCCAGATAATGCGAAGTAGGGGACACAAAGTAAGCGGAAGCGACAACTGCCCAAGCGAATTAACCGAAGAATTAAAAAAACAGGGGATAGAAGTTTACGATAAGCACAGCGAAGAGAATATTAAAGATGATATTGAGCTAATTGTATATTCACCTGCAGTTCCAGACGATAATGTTGAGTTAAAAAAAGGACGAGAAACAGGGATAAAAACTATTTCTTATTCAGATGCCCTGGGACAATTAAGTGAAGAAATGTACACGGTTGCAATAGCAGGAACACACGGTAAATCTACGACAACAGCAATGACAGCGTTGATACTGGACGAAGGAGGTCTTGATCCAACCTTGGTTATTGGAACTAAAATGCCCGAGTATGAAAATAATAACTATAGGGTAGGGGATAGCAACTATCTTGTTCTTGAAGCGTGTGAATATAAACGAACTTTTTTGACTCTAAATCCGGATATTTTAATAATAACTAATATTGAAGCTGATCATCTGGATTATTATAAGGATTTAGATGACTACTGTAATGCATTTAAAGAATTAATAGCCAAAATGCCTGAAGATGGTACGGTGATAATAAATTCTAGCGATAAGAATGCAGAAAATATTGTAAAAGAGGCTAATTGCCAGGTGGTAAGGTGGGGTGACAAAACCAAGGATAATTATAAGTTCATTAATTCGTCATTAATCTTTAATGAAGCAAAAGAGCTTAGTGAATACAGCCTTAAAATAAAACCTGGAGTCCCTGGTAAATTCAACAAAGAAAACGCAGTTTTTGCAGCAATTGCAGGAGTAATTTTAGAAGTTGATGATGAAAAAATAGAAAAAGCAGTCTCGAAATTTAAAGGAACCTGGAGGAGGCTTGAAGTTAAGGAAACTCAATTTAAAGATAAAATTTTTATAGATGACTACGGCCACCACCCAACCGAAATAGCGTTGACCTTAAAGGCAATAAAGGATGAATATCCAAACAAGAAGATGCTGCTTATATACCAACCACATCAGTATTCAAGAACTCACCACCTTCTAAAGGAATTTGGAGAATCTTTTAAAAATGCGGATGAAGTAATTATTCCAGACATATATGAAGTAAGAGATAGTCAGGAGGATAAAGACAGCGTTTCAACGGATGACCTGGTGAAAGAAATTCAAAAAAACGGAGTTTTAGCTAGTAATGGGAATGGCCTAGAAAATACAGCTGACATTATAAAAACACGTTTATCAGAATTTGATTTGATTGTAACTATGGGAGCGGGTAATATCGATCGATTTTACTATTATCTCTAGTTTTTCTTTTTCCAAATAGTTCCGGAAGGAGTGTCTTCTAAAACTATGCCCTTTTCTAAAAGTTCATCTCTAATTCGGTCAGAAGTTTCAAAATCCCTGTTTTCTCTGGCTTGGTTACGCTCTTTTATAAGTTCTTCTATGTCTGCATCTAAATCAGATGTAGTAATGAAAATAATCCCTAAAACCCTATCAATACTTTGTAAAAATTCCAAAATTGCTTCCCTTGATTTAGTAGTTAGAGGATTATCCGCAAGATAAATATTTACTTTTTTAATAAAATCAAAAAGAGAGCCTAAAGCACCGGAAGTATCAAAGTCGTCATCCATGGCATCTTCGAATGAAGCTTTTGAGTTGGTAATAAACTTAAGAATGTTTTCGTTACTCTCACCATCAGTAGTACTGTAAGAGTTTAAAATACTGACAAATCCATGAATTCTGTCTAAAGCTGATCTGGATTGAGTTAAAAGAACCTGTGAAAAGTCTATGGGATTTCTATAATGAGTCTGCAAAAGCATAAAACGCACAACCGTAGGAGAATAGTTTTCAAAAATTGCTTTTAAAGTTGAAAAATTATTTAAACTTTTGCTCATTTTTTCTCCATCTACATTAATAAATCCATTGTGTATCCAGTACTTTGCAAATGAATTTTCACCTAATGCACCTTCACTCTGTGCAATTTCGCATTCGTGATGCGGAAAAGTTAAATCAAGGCCTCCTCCGTGTATGTCGAAGGGCGAGCCCAAGTGCTCATAAGCCATTGCGCTGCACTCAATATGCCAACCGGGACGCCCCTCACCCCACGGACTCTCATAATAGGGCTCGCCCTCTTTCCTAAACTTCCAAACAGCAAAATCATAAGGATTACGCTTCAATTCATTAACTTCAACACGAGCTCCCATTCTTAAATCCTCCAAATTCTGGCCCGAAAGCTTGCCGTACCCGGGAAAAGCATTAATATCAAAATAAATACCATCGGGAAGCGTATATACCATATTCTTTTCTTCCAACTCTTCAATTAATTTAATAATCTGATCAATATGTTCGGTAGCTTTTGGCTGAACCGAAGGTGGTTTTACTCCTAATTTTTCATAGTCAAATTTATACTCCGGAATTATGCGCTCAGCTAACTCAGAGACGCTAATTCCCTCCTCATTAGCTCGGTTTATCATCTTATCATCAATATCAGTGTAGTTAGAAACAAAATGGACATCATACCCCTTATATTCGAAATATTTTCGTATTACATCAAAACAAACAGCACTGCGTCCATGTCCCAAATGCGCTACATCATAAACAGTAGGGCCGCAAACATAAAACTTAACCTTATTTTCTTCTATAGGTTTAAACTCTTCCTTCTTTTTCCCCAGACTATTATAAATTCTTAACATTCTAAGCTAAATTATAAATTAATAAGAGAATAAACTTTGCAAGAACCTGAATCCCAATAATAGCAATAATTGGCGAAAGATCTATCATACCAATTCTATGAGGAAACTTACGAATAAAATCAATAATCGGCTGAGTAGCATCATTAATTCCCCTAGAAATTGGGCCAAGTGTGCTTGGAGGTTTTCCCATATTCACCCAGGAAACAATAACCCTTGCAATAATTGCATAAACAAGGACCTCACTAAGAATTACTACAAAATTGGCAGCAAAATTTAATACATTAACAATATTCATCAATTACAGATATTAACAGTTAGCGTACCAATTTTGAAACAGAATTTTTAACTTTTTCCTTCATCAAAACAAATCTGGAATAATTTGAATAAATATATCCCGCGATAACAGAAAAGATTAATAACAAGGTTACTCCTGGACCGGATTCACTTTTATCTTCATCCATTTCCATAAGTTCTTCACTACCGGCAATACCGGCTTCAACCTCCGGAGGAGTAGTCTCAACTACCGGAGGAGCAGGAATACCTTTTACAACATTACTAAGCTCCTTGCCCTGAAAACCAAGCTCATCTACTGCAATAACAGCAAAATAGTATTCATCACCATTTACAAGATTAGGAATATACCAGGTTGTATCATTAGTGAAAGTGTCCACAACATTATTTAAACTCTCCGGGTCCAGACCGAAATAAATTCTATAGTTGGAAATAGGGTTTTCATGAATAACGGGTTCAGCCCAGTTTAAAATTATTTTTTCATCATCAGGAGTAGCAGTTAGGTTTGCTACCGCCCCAATTTCAGGTTCAACAACTTGTTTTTCAATCACATTAATCGTTGCCTCAGATGAAAAACGAGATTCATTCCCCAACTCATCCAATAAAATAAAATCAAAACTATATTCACCCGGTTCGGAAGGGGCTGAAAAAGTAGCCTTATAAAAACCATCAGAGTCGCGAGTTAAGTCATAAATACTATCATTAAATATCATTGCAGCCTGAGAAAGATCATCGGGGATAGTTAAAGTAATTGTTATTTCTTCACCAGATTCAATATCTCCTTCCGGCTCAAAACTAATCTCGGTAATTTCCGGAGCCGATGTATCAATGATAAAATTTACAATATCACTTTCATCAATAATTGTTCCTTCGCTATCTTCTATTGTTAAATACAAGGCATGTTCACCATCTACCAAAGCTGGCGAGGTATAAAGAAATTCACCATCGCCATCCACAACAACCGTATCCAGCTTAACTTCATTGTCGTAAATATTTAATTCTGAAGAAGCAGGAGCAAGGCCACTAATTACAACAATATTATTACTGTAAGTACCAGAAACCGGATTTTCAATTTCAATTTCAGATTCCCTACTTGAACCTTCCGGAAACAAATCCTCCACTGTAAAGGTATATTCACCAAATATGGAGGGGTCATCCAGATCACGAGCCTCAATTTGATACTCGCCAGGTTGTAGGAAGGACAAAGTTAAGCTAAAAGTATGAGAACCCAAATCTGATTCATTAAACTCATAATCCTCAGGCAGAGTAACATAAGATTCATTATCGGAAAGGACGGAAAATCTAACGGTTCCAAGATAATCATTAACAACCGCTTCGTCATCATCCACAGCAGTTAAAGTAAAATTAATAATTTCACCTGTCCCAATCTCCTCAGGTATATCCTCAAATTTTAAACCGCTTGCTATGCCCGAAGGCGCTCCGGAAGCGGCATATTCAAAATCCAAGTTCGAGCCGTCATAAAAACCTATTTTAGCCCTATCAGAAATAATTGTATCCGCACTAACATCATAAGCAGTATAAGTAACAGGACCCTTAACATCTGATCTAACCCGAAAAACTATTAAGCCTTCTGCATTTGTGATATTTGAAGAATAATATTCAATATCGCTCTCATTATCACTCGAAAGAAGCTTAACCATATGTCCTTTAATAGGATTGGCATAGTCATCGACCAATTTTACTGATATCAAAGCAGTATCCTTGCCAACATGAACCATTTGATTTGCAGGATATAACTTAGAAACCGAAGTAGAAACGCTCGAAGGAAATACTTCAAAACTTGAAAAACCTGAAAAATCGTCCATGGAATTTAACTTGGCTCTTACATAATAATCTCCTGCTTTTCTTGTATGATAGTCGGAAATTTGACCATAAGCCACGCCATTGGCATTAGACATACCATCAAACTTAATAATTTTACCATCAGGTTTTTTCAGCTCAAAATCAATTGCTGAATTGGGAGTGGTTTTAGATGTCTGAATTCTGGTTGAAACACCCGCAACAGTATCAAGTGCATATACTTCAAGAGGTGAAGCAGCAAAAGTGGTTTGACAAAAACCTAAAATTAATATCACAACAATACAAAGCGATAATATACTTTTTGTTTTATTTTTCAGATGTTTCATAGTTTTAGTTATCATTAAATTATACTATAAAACAGCCCGATTATCAAGGTAGATACAAAATAATTGACCAAGCAAGTCAATCTATTATAATTACTTTTTTACTGCTATATTTCATTAAAATAATGCGGAATTATGAAAAATATATTTAAAAAAATATTTACTGTATTTTATTTACTGCTGGTTATAATGCCTGGTTTAGCTTTTGCACAAGAACTAAGGGAAGAGGCACAAAGCAATGAAGGCGAGCAAAACCCCGTATATTTGCAAGCAGTAATTAGTATCGACGAAGCTGTGGAAGTTCAAAAAAGCTCAATTTTCGATGCATCAGATTCATTTATCCCAAACGCAGAACAGGAAATTAATTTTTATTGGGATTTTGGAGATGGAAACAAAAACGAAGGCACTGAAGCAATGGAGGTTCTACACGCTTATAAGGAGCCCGGCAGGTACACAGTAAGCCTTACAGTAGACGACGGAATTAACACTTCAACAGAAACACTAGAAATTTTTGCATACAGAAAGCTTATATTCCTAATGAGTGACCAAACCGAAGCCCAGGAAAGAATCAACGTTATTAAAGATTACGCTGAGGAACAAGGGGTATTTATAAAAATAATCGATAGTTTTGGTTCTAGTACAGAGTTTATTTCCGAGGAGATTCTTACAAAAAAGTTAAACGAGGAATCAAATATATTTCAAAAATCAGGACAAATAGTCATCTGGACAAAAGAAAACGCAGGACTAAATTCACTTTCAAGGTATTTACAGGCAAATCAGGCGGAAAAAAACAACTTATCTCAGCAAACAATTACCGTACTGGAAAACAACGTTAATGCAATAATTTCAAGAATACAGAACCAATTTCAGCTAATAAAACCAAAATCAGTAATAGTTGCAAAAGAAGCCGCTATCTACCCATTAATAGAAAGTCAAAACGACAAAGAATTTATATACAGCCTTGAAACCGGGGGATATGAGTATGAAATAATCACAGAAGAAACAGGAAAATTACGCCCCTGGAATTTCATGTCTTATTTAGTGAACTTTCTTATAAATACGGGAATTCCCGATAACACCATAGCCTTATTACTTTTATTACCTGTTATTGCGACGGTCATCGCATTCATGAAACAATTCGTTGGACTAACAACCTTTGGAATCTACACACCATCAATCATGACGTTATCCTTCCTTGTAATCGGTCTGCCGGCAGGACTCTTGACGCTTTTCGCAGCAATTATCGCAGGAGCAATCGCCAGGCCAATATTGAAAAAAATCCGAATGCTCTACATTCCAAAAATGGCATTAGTAATAACATTTGTATCATTGGTTCTTTTCCTTATTTTAATTTTCTCCGTTTACCTGCAACTTTTCGACTCAGCATTCTTATCAATCGCTATTTTCCCAATGCTGATTCTAAGCACACTTGTCGAAAAATTGATTAGCGTTAAGAGTGAAAAAGGTCTATCCTCAGCAATCGTGCTCATGGGAGAAACAGTATTGGTTGCAATAATTGCTTACTTTTTAGCGGGAGGAGAAATAAATTTTGGATTCACAACTATCCAATTAAGTCTAATAAAACGCATAATCATAACCTATCCTGAGATAATTCTATTACTGTTCATTGCAAATATTATCCTTGGTAAATGGAGTGGATTAAGATTATTGGAAAGATTAAGATTCAGAGAAATTCTAAGACATATAGAAGAATAAAATGTTAAAAAAAATATTCGGACATCACGGTATTTTAGGCATTAATGCAAGAAATTTGCTTTATTTAAGGCCATACAATCCCAAAAAAGCTATAAAACTTGCAGACGATAAAATTAAAACCAAACAATTCCTGGCAGCAAGAGAAATTCCTGTACCAAAATTATTTAATATAATCAAAAATCCCGAAGAACTGGAAAAATTTAATTTCGAATCTTTACCAAATTCCTTTGTACTCAAACCAAATAACGGATACGGAGGAGAGGGAATAATTCCAATAGTCGATAAAAAGGACGGATACTTTATTACTTCAAGCGGCAAGAAGTTGAATAAATATGACCTAAAAGAGCACATTAACGATATTTTGGATGGACGTTTTTCAATATCAAATGTTGGAGATATAGCGTTTTTTGAACAGTTAGTTGTTGCTGATGAAAGAATTGGAAAATTTTCCTATAAAGGGCTTCCAGATATCAGAGTTGTGGTTCACAATTTAATTCCGGTAATGGCCATGCTTAGGCTTCCCACAAAGGAGTCTGATGGAAAAGCAAATCTGCACCTCGGAGCGGTAGGTGTAGGAATAGACATTTCAAATGGTAAAGCCACACATATAACCTACAAAAACAGGATAATAGATGAATTGCCCGACAATAAAGGAAAAATTAAAGGCGAAAAAATTCCCTATTGGGATGAAATTTTAACCATTGCATCTAAAGCGCAATTAATTACAAACCTGGGATATCTTGCAGCTGATATTTGTATAGATAAAAATACAGGGCCTGTAGTGCTGGAGTTAAATGCAAGAGCTGGGCTGGGCGTACAAATTGCAAATCTCGCCCCATTAAGAAAAAGATTGGAAAGGATTGAGGGAGTAAAAGTTACAAAGCCCGTAAAAGGTGTAAGAATTGCCAAAGATATGTTTGGCAACGTTGTTGAAAAAGAAATAAAAGAAATATCCGGAAAAGAAGTTATAACCGCAGATGAAAAAGTAGAACTGATAAATAAAAAAGGAACAATCCAGGTTAAAACAAAAATAGACACCGGAAGAGAAAGATCCGTAATAGACGAAGAGTTTGCAAGTAAAAACAATCTTTTAGAAGATGAAAATTACGACGATGAGCAAGCCACAGTTAAAATAAAATTTAATATAAAAGGAAGACGTAAACAAACAATTGCAGATTTGGAAAAATTTTCGAATAAAGATTACAAGATAATACTGGGCCGCAGGGATTTAAAAGATTTCCTCATCGATACCTCGATACAGGAAAAAAATGATATCAAAATTAAGAAAAAGAAAAAAAATTCAGTAAAAACCGGAACACCCACAAACTTCTACAAAATTGATAATATGCTCAGCAATGTAGATAATAAAATCAAGCTCCTTTACCATTTAAGGCCACTAAATCTTGAGTCCGAGAAAAAGAAATTTTTCAAAAACAAAAATTACAATCCTAATTTGGAATATCCGGCATTAAAATTTAACCCCATGGATTTAATCGATGCACTAAATAAAATTAAGCCGGATGACTCACCATTAGGGATAATTTACAATGAAAAGAAAAAAGAAATATTAAACAAGATAAAACTTCTTGAAAGCATTAATGAGGAAGACTTTACTAAATATTCAATAAAACTTTTTGGTGAGCCAAGCGAAAAAGATGTAAGTAACTGTATAGACTTCATAAAAACCATTGATTTTAAGAATATTAAAAAACATAAAAAATTATATAACTCAAATGATGCTCTAAAGGCATTTAACAAGGTTTTTGATAAGTATGATCTACCCAATTGGAAGGTCAAAATTAAAGAAAATATGGTTGCAAATTGTGTCGCCGGTAAAAACAATAGGCTATTTGTTAGAGAAGGAGCAGAATTTGATAGAGATAGAATTGAAGCATTAATAGTTCACGAAATAGAAACGCACATTCTAACTGCCGAGAATGGAAAAATGCAACCATATGAAATCTTTAAGCGAGGTACAGCAAATTACTTAAAAACACAGGAAGGACTGGCAATGTATAACGTAGAAAAACAAAGACATGAACCATTTTTTAAAAACTATAAAGCCTTAGGACATGTAGTGGCAATAAGCACCAGTTTAAAAGGATCATTTTCTGATGCATATAAAGCATTAAGAGAATTGGGAATTCCAAAAGAGCAGGCATTTAGATCGGCATTAAAGTCTAAAAGGGGATACTACGACACCTCGCAGCCGGGTGCATTTACCAAAGATTTTATTTATTACAAAGGCTACATGGAAATTAAAAAATATTTTGATGAAGGAGGGGATATAAAAATGCTTTACATAGGAAAAATCAGCATAGATGACATAGAGATCATAAAAAAAATCCGGGAATTAAAAGAACCTTTCATTCTTCCTGAGTGGATTAAAAAATAAACATAGAATCCCCAAAACTAAAAAATCTATAGTTATTTGTTTTTGCTATTTCATATAACTCCATAATTTTGGAGATGGGATCTTTTACGCCCTTATGTTCTAAAAAAGAAGCAACAAGCATGATAAGTGTACTTTTAGGAAGATGAAAGTTAGTGATTAAAGAATCAACAGCCTTCCACTTATACGAACCCGGATAAATAAAAATATCAGTAGTTGACTTTTCCCCCCTAAACCTGTTAAATTTTTTATAATTCGACTCAAGCACCCTTACAGAAGTTGTGCCAACAGCTACAATTTTCTTGCCATCCTGCATAAAAGAATTCAGATTACCTGCAGTAGATTCCGAAATTTCGTATTCCTCCTCATGCATAGAGTGTTCACTAATATCTGAAGTTTTAACAGGTAAAAAAGTACCTCTCCCAACATGCAATGTAACTAATTCAGAATTAACTCCTTTATTATGTAAAGACTTAAGTAAGTCCTTTGTGAAATGTAGACCGGCTGTAGGCGCAGCTACAGATCCTTCCTCATTTGCATACACAGTTTGATAGCGGGAAAGATCAACATTCTCATTTTTAATATATGGAGGTAGGGGAATTTTGGCCAAAGTTCTAGCTTCTACGCCAGAAAATTTAATTACACGCGTTCCATCTTCAAGAACATCTTCAACATGGCATTCAACATCATTAACAGAAAAGGTTTTACCTTTTTTAAAAAATCGACCTGGCCTAACCATACAAACGTAAGTAAATTCATCAATTCTCTTTAATAAAAAGATTTCCTTATTTTCAAACAAAATTCTGGCTGGAACAACCTTAGACTGATTCATTACAAGAACGTGTTCAGGCCCTAAAAAACTTACAATATCTGAAAATGACTTGTGAGAAACCAGATTATTGAGAGTATCGTAAATAAGCAGTTTAGATTCATCCCGTCTTTGTGAAGGACACTGAGCTATAAATTTTTCATCAAGCTCAAAATCGAAATCACTTAGTTTCATAAATTACCATTTAGTCTCTATCTTTTGAGTTTCAGAACCTTTATACTCCTTATCCTTTTCCAATACAATCAAAGTCATATCATCATCCTGTTTATGATCCTGCATAAAAGTTGAAACATCCTTCGCTACATGGTAATTAAGACCTTCAGCGGAATATTGTGAAGCATGTTCCTTAATAGCTTCCTCTAGACGTTTTAAACCAAATAGCTCACCATTATTATTCCTGGCCTCTGTAATTCCATCTGTGTAAAGAATTACAAAATCGCCATCATTCAATTCAATTTCCTTTTCAGTAATAAGCTTAGAGTTATCCGGAACCATACCAAGTGCGATACCACCTGATAAAATTTCACTACATTCACCCGTTAAATTACGATAAACAAGTATATGTTCATGTCCAGCCCCTACATAAGTGAGACTTTGCTCTTTATGATCCCAACAAAGCATAACCATGGTCATGAACATTGCTTTTTTAACATGGGTTTTAATATGCTTATTAACATTTATAAGAACATCATAAGGATTATCATACATTTCGGCAAAAACCGATACCAATGAATTAACCATAGTCATTATTAAACCGGCTGCCACTCCATGACCTGTAACATCTCCGACATAAATATAAGTTTTATCATCAGACGTAATAATATTAAAACTATCTCCACCAACTTCGGAAGCAGGACGATTTTTTGCAACAATTTGCATACCTGGTAGGGTGGGGGATACTAATGGCAAAATATCTCTTTGTAGATCATGAGCAATGGTTAATTCCTCAAGCATTCGCTCTCTATCCTTAATATCTGCACTTGCCTTTCCGAGACCGGCAATAACCTGATTAAAAAAATGTGCTAAAGTACCAATTTCATCTATTCTTGTTGTAAAAATTTTAGAATAACGACGTCCCGCTAAAAGTGCATCAACCTGTTTAAGAATAATCCGAATGGGACTCACAATATCAATCCAATAAAAAAATATGAATAATAAAGATAATCCCCCCAAAGAAGCAACAAAATAAACTAAAGGAATGGCTTCAATATTGAAATATCTTAATCCGAAAAAAAGCGCCCCAATTACCAAAGACAATATAATAAGGTTAAATATAAGTTTGGAAATTAAGTTTTTACGGATAAAAACCATATTAACTGTTTAGGAAATCATTAAGATCAGAATATATTTTTATAACTTCCTTAATTCCAATTGCAGAAAAAATGTCCTGAATATTGGGCTTCAGACCAACAATAACAAGTTCGCGCCCTCTTTGAGTTAGATGAGTGTGAATCTCAATTAAATATCCAATGGCTTCACTATTAATAAAGTTCAATCCGGAGAAATCAAATACAAGCGATTTGCCGGAAAAAGCCTGGATTACGCCATCAAGTTTTTCCCTAATATCATTATGACCGGCTTTGTCGAAATCACCACTAAAGGATATTAGTTGATAATTTTTTTCAGAATCTAATTCTGAAATTTTTAAATCTAAATTTGATTCCATAGTATATTGATTAATGAATAATATATTTATTTATGTTTTCAATTTCATCATACTCCTCAGCCAAACAATAAAGCCATTTAAGAGTTTTCAAATTTGCTTGATCGAGTGTACTGAGTTTATTACCCTCATTTTTAATAAAAGTATCCACTCTATCAGAAACAATTTGCTTAACAATTTTATCAATATTTTTAAAAACGCGCACGTCAACATTTCTAAGTCGCTCTTTTATATCTTTGGATATATCTTTTGAGCTTGAAAATATTAAATCAACAAGAACAGGTAAAGAATCATAATAACCCATTTTTGCAAGGGCCAAAGATGCCTGGATTTTTTCCTCCAAATTTTGTGAATACAAATAAGATAGACAAAGCTTACGTTTATTTTTTAAATTCAGCTCGCCAATAGCATATAAAGCTAAAGAAACCTTTCTTGCATCTTTCGTAGCTAAAAACTCATTAATTTTCTTGATCGCTAATTTTAAATAAGATTTTACCCGACCAATTGAAATTGCCGTATTAATTTCCAATAGGTCATCTCCTGATTTTAAATAAGGCAAAATTAGCTTAGAAAGTGTTTCATCCCTATAATTTCCCAATGTATAAATAATTTCCGGCTTTAAATCTTCAGCCTTATCGTCCAGTAGATGAACCAGATAGTCAACAGTGCTTGTATAGCTCAACATACTTAAAGCATTAATAATTTTAACGCGTATTCTATGATTTTCCTCGTGCGTATACATTTCTTTAAGTTGCTCTATAATTTGTATTCTAAGATAAAGATGCTTTTGAAGATAACGGGAAATATTTTTAAACTCTATTATGGCATTTACCGCAGCCTCACGTAATGCGGATTTTTCACTTTTTAAAAGCTCCAAAACCGTAGGTAAAGACTTGTAATAATTCAGCTCTAAAAGAGCCTTAATAATTTTAATTCTAATTGAAACTGACTCCTCTTCATTAGCCAAAACCTTCATTAAAACCTTAGCCGAAGTTCTGTGCCCTTTTTGAGCAAGTATATCAATAGCGTTAAATCGAATTTTTTTACACTTCTCATTAAATAAATCATTTATAGCCGCTTTCGAATAATTTCTTTGTTGAAGATAAGTAATTGCTCCAAGAGCGCAAATAACACAAATCATTGATAGATTTAGCGCAAAAACCAAAGACTCACCGAAAAAAATCGCCTGAAGCGAGAAAAGAATCGCAGTACCTAAAATTGCTCCAACAGGTCTAACAATTCCCTCAAGTAATTCTCTGGTATGCTCTCGCAAATTCTCTTTAACCGCATAATAGGCAGAGTGGTAGGCATTATTTTGAAGCACAGATGTAATTGTGTAATTATTCTTTGCCAAAACAGCAGAGCTAAATCCAAAATTTACTGTTAAGCCAAAAATACTCAACAAAGTTACAAGCGGATGAACCAGCATTGAACCAATAACACCCAAAGAATTAATTAATCTGCCTCCAACAAAAAATTGGACAACAAGCGCGGTGGAACTGAATATTATAAATAAGGCACCCAGATCATGCACAAATGAATGTTCAAATCCACTACCCGCATCTAAAACAACATCGGAAACATTATTATAAACAGCCTTTGTATATTGAAATTCCAAAAGATTAAAAAGTATCCATTGGAAAAGTACAATTAAAAATAATCCCTTTAAAAAATCCCTATGCCTATCCCTGGCAAATTCAATTTTTAGCTTATCGATAAGATTAATTGCACTCCTTTTTACCTCACGTTTTACAAGAACCGATATTTTCGAAAAATAATTCTCATAAAAAAGAAGAGCGGGAATCTGGAGTAAAATTAATCCTATCCAAATATATGTAAACTTATAAACCTCCAGGCTGGATGAAAAAAGAACAACCAAAAGACCTGCTAAAATTCCTCCCATTGTCAGAGAGGATTCAATAAGCGGAAAAGTCCTTTCACTCTGTAATGGAGTAAACATTTTTTCAGTGAAACTATCAATAAGAAGCTTTAATTGAGTTAAAAAAACAGCCTCCGCAACAATTAATAACAAGAAAAAGGCATTTTTATTAAAATCATAAATATACACCGAAAGAAGCAAAGGAATACATGCCAAAATTACAGTGTAAATCATTAACTTCTTTGTCTGAATCCTGTCTAAAATGGATGAATAAAGAATAGTACCTAAAATAGTAAAAAATCCATTAAGTATAAAAAGAAAAGGCAATTTCGAAATACCATATTTACTAACAAATAAGGCAACAATCACCGTCCAACCCGTAACAAATGCAGCTCTGTAAAGAAATTTTATCGACCAGGATGCCAATATTTTTGGCCATTCACCCGGATGAACATTAAATATTCTATTTACAACCGATAATAAGGAAAAATTATATAACATTTAAAATTTAAGGATTTTAGGTTCAATAATTCAAATTATTATAACATAAATCGTAGGCTAAAACAAGCACATAGGGCTAATTAAATGCTTGTTTTTGTGTAAAATCAAGTTATGCGAAAATTCTTTAAACCAATTGGTATAGGAGGAGCCTCAGCCCTAATTTCAGTAACTTCTTTACTGAGTTACATAATAGGTCTGTTTAGGGACAGAATTATTGCTGTTAATTTTGGTACAAGTGACGCAACCGACACATTTTACGCATCATTTTTAATTCCGGACATGCTCTTTAACTTATTTATAGCAGGAGCTCTTTCAGCCGCATTTTTACCGGTTTTTACACATTACCTGGGGAAAGACAAAAAGGAGGCACAAATTATTGCAAGTACAATGCTTACAGGTGCATCAATTTTAATAATATTTTTGGCTGTAATTTCCTTCATATTCATGGAGAGTATTATTCCCATAGCATTTCCGGACGCAAGTCCCACAATGCAGAACAATATTATTAATGTTACAAGATTAATTTTACCCTCAGCCATATTATTCGCCATAAGCAACACCTTGGGCAATATTTTAATGTCCTATAGGCACTTTTTGGCTTATTCACTTTCCCCCATACTCTACAATTTTGGGATAATACTAGGGGTAAGTATTTTTGCTGATAAAATAGGTATATATTCTGCGGCAATTGGCGTATTAATCGGAGCAACAATGCATTGTGCAATGAGAATTTTTGACATCTTCAACACTGATTATAGATACGAGCCCAAATTGGAATTAAGACACCCGGGCTTTAAAAAAATATTAAAACTAATGATCCCCAAATCAATAAGCTTAATTGCCTGGCAGTTAAATTTATATATTTACGCGGTAATTGGAATAAGAATAATAGAGGGAGGATTGGCTGCATTCAATTTTGCCAGAAATATTCAGAGTGTTGCTGTAAGTTTATTTGGGATAGCTTTTGCTACAGCGGTATTTCCTCATTTAACGAGCACAATTTCAGAAAATAATAAAACCGCGTACACTGAACATATAAGAAAAACAGCACAAAGAATTTTATTTTTTACAGTTCCGGCTATGGTAGGAGTAGCGTTATTAGCCGATCCAATAGTTGCACTAATATTAAAAGGAGGAGTGTTTAACGAAAAATCAGTAGAAATGACAAGTGTAATTTTGCTATATTTTGCAATTTCAATTCCATTCGAGAGCCTTGTCCACATATTGGCAAGAGCCTTTTATGCAATGCAAAATACATTAAAACCAATGTTGATAAACATAACAGCCATGACAATAATAGCCCTAATAACAATATTTATTGCACCTAAATTCGGATACAAATGGTTTTCAATAGGCTTTTCAATCGGGCTGATGGTTCAGGTTTTACTATTAACCACTTTCCTCTCAAGATATATGGAAAACTTTAAATTAAAAGAATTTTCAAAAAGCCTGGGAAAAACTGCATTAGCAAGTGTTGTAATGGCGATTACAATTTATTTTAGTTTTAGACTTGGAAATATTATTACAGACAATATTCTAACAGTTATGCAAATAGCAATAGGCGGAGCGATATACTTAATTACCGCAGCATTATTAAAGTCTAAAGAAATTACAAGTATAAAGTATGTTTTAGATAGAATATTCAAAAAATCAACATATGAAAAAACAGATTAAATATATAGTTTTAGGAATTTTAATCACTCTTTTCACAGTATTAGTTATATTTGCTGCAATAAAAATTAGGTATAAAATAAAAATAAAAGCCATTAAAAACAAAAACACCCAAATAGTGGAAGAAATAAAAAAAGAAAATCTGGAAAGAACTAAGTTTGATACCGTGAAAAAATTAGCACCCTCGGTTTACATTGATTCTCAGTTTATATGTCAGGCACCGTTAGAAACAGAACAAAACTGGACGCTTCACGAAGAGAGTTGCGAGGAAGCAGCATTATTACAGGTGTATTTACAAGAAAGAGATGCCTCCATGAGTAAAACAGAAGCAAATCAGGTGGTTCTGGATATGATTAATTGGCAAGAAAACAATTTTGGTGGGCACTACGACATATACGCAGACAAAATTAAAGAATTTACAATGGGATATTACAAGCTTGATAGCCAACAAATAAAAATAATATACGACGCGGATATTGAGGATATTAAAAAAATATTAAATGATGGGCATACAATAATGGTTCCTGTAACGGCAAAATACTTAAAAAATCCTTATTATCCGCATGAGGGGTACCATATGCTTCAGGTAATAGGCTATAACGAGGAAAAGATAATTACTAATGAAAACGGCACAAAAAATGGAGCGGATTATGCATATTCATATACAGATTTTACAAAAGCAATGGAAGACTCGGGGGCTGATATTATTTATCTGGATATAGATTAAAATAACCATCCAAACAAAAATCCCTACTAAAAGCTTTTAAGGTATATTCCTTCAATTTTTTAACAGTACTTAAATCAGAAACCCCGGTACCTTGAGCAATAGAAACGGACTCATTATTTCCCATAAGAAAGGGAGCGTAATAAATTAGAAGCCTATCGACAAATAAGGAATTTTGTAGAAAAGAATCATAAAAAAAACCATGTACCCTTGCACCACCTTCAACAAAAATACTTTGTATCTTTAAATCATAAAGAGCTTTAAATAATGCCTCTGCAGAAAATAATTCTGACTTACTAACATATACTTCATGACCTAAGTTGCTTAACTTTAATACTCTTTTTCCAGAGGCTTTATTTCCAACAAAAAATACCAATCTTTTACTTTTTAGAAGCTTTAGATCATCCGAAAAATTTAAATCATCACAAAGAACAATTTGCTTTTGTTGAGAATTTATGTTCTTGAATTTAAGACTGGGATTATCTTCTATAAAAGTTGTTTTTCCAATAAGTACCGCATCATGTAAATTCCTGATTTTACTTGAATTAAGGCGGGCATCCTCTTGTGTTATCCATTTGGATTTTTTATCAGCGGTAGCTAATTTACCATCCAAAGTAATACCGGCTTTAAGTGTAACATAAGGGAGTTTATGTAAATGCCATTTTATAAAAGGCTGTAAACTAAGATTAATCTTCTTGAAGATATCAGTATTTTTTTCTAAAAATTTTACATTAAGCCCATTTTGCATTAAAACTTTTGCCCCTCGTGAATTAACATTATTCGCATCCTTATGAGCAATATAAATATTATTAATACCACTGTTTAATATCAAATCGGTACATGGCTCTGTTTTTCCTTGTGTACAGCAAGGTTCTAGTGTTACATACATATCCAAATCAGATAGTGAAATACCGGGAAATTTTTTTTTAAATTCCTGAATAACATTTACTTCTGCGTGTGCTTTTCCATAAGCTTTATGATGTGAGGCACAAATAGCTTTTCCGTCTTTAACCAAAACAGCACCTACAGGGGGATTGGGAGCCACCATAGGAATTCCCTTAAGGGAGTGCATAAATGCAATTTCAAAAAACTTATTTTTCATAGATTAGTAAGAATATGCCCCAATTTCTCTTTTTTAGCCTTAAGATATTTATGATTCCTGTTACCAGCCTTGGACTCAATTGGAATTCGTTCGGTAATTTCTATTCCATACCCCTCAAGTCCAATAATTTTTTTAGGATTATTGGTCATTAATCTAATTTTAGTAAGACCGAGAGACGAAAGTATTTGAGCACCTATACCGTAGTTTCTAAGATCAGGTTTAAACCCCAGTTTTTCGTTAGCTTCAACAGTATCAAGCCCCTTAGACTGCAAGTCATAAGCTTTAATTTTGTTTGTTAAGCCGATTCCACGACCTTCCTGCCTCATATACAAAAGTACACCGGCTTCACTTTTAGAAATTTTATCCATAGCCAAATGCAATTGATCCTTACAATCGCAAAGTTTAGAACCAAAAACTTCAGAAGTTAAACATTCGCTATGTACACGAACAATAGGGGAGCTAGTTATAAGATTTCCCTTAATAAGAGCAATATGTTCTTTTGAATCAGTGCTGGACTTAAAAACCTTCAAATTAAAATCACCGTATTCTGTAGGTATTATAGATTCTGCCACACATTTTACAAAAGACTCACTTTGCCATCTAAATTTAATTAAATCAGCAATAGTCACAATCTTAAAATTATTATTCTTAGCAAATTTCAATAATTCATCCCTTCTCATCATTTCGCCATCCTCACGGCAAATTTCACATAATACAGCTGCCTCTCTTAAACCTGCCAATCTCACCAAATCAATCGAAGCCTCAGTATGTCCTGCCCTAACTAAAACCCCACCGGGCTTTGCAATAAGAGGAAAGATGTGTCCCGGCATAGCAAAATCACTTGATGTTGAATCCGGATCAGATAAAGCATTTAAAGTTTTAGCTCGATCAGAAGCGGATATTCCTGTCGTGGTATTATGAATATAATCTACAGAAACCGTAAAATTACATTTAAAGGATTCACGGTTTTTAGATACCATTAAAGGAATATCTAAATTATCCGCAATTTCACGAGATATTGGAGCACAAATAAGACCACGAGCATTTGACGCCATAAAATTCACCATTTTAGGCGTAGCTTTCTCGGCGGCAAAAATTAAATCTCCCTCATTCTCCCTATCTTCATCATCAACAACTACTATCATTTCCCCCCTTTTTAAGGCTATGATAGCATCATTTATTAAATTAAAATCAAACATGTAAGAGTATAATTATACTTCAAATCTAACAAAACCTTCTAATTCCGCTGAATTTTCTTTTAAAAGATCCTCAATAGATTTATTAGGATCTTTTACAAATTGTTGTTTCAAAAGAGCATTTTCTTCCCTGAATTTTTTTTCCTTTCCTTTCAAAATATTATCTAAAATTTCAGCAGGTTTACCCTCTTTTTCCAATTGTTCCTTCCAAATAACCTTTTCTTTATTAACAAGATCCTCAGAAACTTCTTCAGGTGATATTACGGAAGGATTTGTAGCGGCAACATGCATAGCAATATCCTTGGCCAGATCTTCAGAACCACCTTTTAGCACAACCACAGCACCAATTTTCTTATTAGAGTGCACATATGTACCAATCACTTCACCTTCAAGCAATTCCATATCTCCAATCAAAATATTTTCCCCCATTTTCAAAACAGCATCTTTAACATCCTGTATTTCTTTATCGTCCGGTAAAATCTCACCAGCAAGTATCTTATCAGCTATAACCTCTGTCAAAGTACAAAAATCATCGCCCTTGGAAACAAAATCGGTTTCACAAAGTAATTTTACGATTGATGCTTTTTTTCCATCTGTCTTAATAACAATAGTACCATTCGAAGTAACTCTGTCTGCTCTAGCTGCAGCTTTTGCTTCTCCTTTTTTTCTCAATTCTTCTACAGCTTTATCAAAATCACCATCAGTTTCCTCCAAAGCGTTTTTGCACGCTGTCATTGAAACACCTGTTGCATCTCTCAGTTTTTTAATCTGTTCAATTGAAACACTCATATTCTATTAATTAAAAAATAAAATTAAAATTATTGTTTTTCTTCCTTACCTTCAGCAACTTTACCGGTCAATACTTCATATAAATAGAATTCAGGTATTTTGTCTGCCAAAGTTGCCAGTAGCGGTATTTTAAAGTCTTTTCCCGAATAAGTAAAATATAAAGAAAAAGCATAAAGGGCTAAAACAATACCATGAAGCATCAAACTAAGCATTACTGAAATTAAGGAAATCAATATTGCAACTGCAAACAATAAAAATATCATAAGCCCCTGCCTTACATGAAATCTACAATAACGACTATTTATTTGTCTTACTGCCGTAAGAAGGCAGGTTACCAAATTGATAAAAGGAAGGTAGCACAATAAAGCCCATCTTCTCTCCTGCGAGTACGAATTATTGGAAGCATTTTTATTTTGAGTTTGACCATGTTGTGGAGCCTCCATTATTTACTGGCTTTATTTGGTTTTTTTACAGCTTCTGCAATTTTATCAAGCATAAAGTCAAGGGCTTTTAAGGCATCATCATTAGCCGGAATAGGATAATCAATAAGATCAGGATCTGCATTTGAATCTGTAAAAGCAACAACCGGAATCTTTGACTTATTAGCCTCTTTTACAACAATATCATCCCGAACAGGATCTAAAACAAATACAACGTCGGGCGCCTTAGTCATTTTCTGAACACCTCCCAGCGCAATTTGCAGTTTAGCTATATTTTTTTTAAGCTGAGAAGCCTCTTTTTTAGTATATTTATCCAATTCCCCGGAAGCTGCTTGCTCCTTAAGATCAGAAAGATACTTAATTCTTGTTTTTACGGTTGAATAATTGGTTATTAGGCCCGGGATCCACTTTGATGCTACATAAGGCATATTACAAGATTGTGCAACATTTTTAATTAAATTCATTGACTGTGGCTTGGTACTGACAAACAAAATTGTTTTACCTTCACCTGATGTTTTAGATAAAAATTGAAGGGCTATATCGAGTAAATCAATAGTCTTTTCAAGATTTATTATATGGTAGCCATCTAATTCTCCATATAAATATTTTTTCATTTTAGGATTCCATTTTTGGGTTCTATGACCAATATGAACAAAATTTTGAAATAAATCATTAGCTAATTGAGTTGCCATTTTGTAAAATTTTAAGTATTGAAATATTAATTTTTCAGCGTTAATCTAATGAAAACCAAAGATAAAAGCAAGTAAAATATGGATAAAATTGCAAAAATCAGGGCCAAAATAGATAAAATTGACGAAATAATAATAAAACTTTTGGAAAAAAGGGGAGATTTAAGCCAAAAAATAGGCAAAAACAAAAAGAAGAAATCGATTAGTATAGAAGATATTTCAAGGGAAGAAGAAATACTAAATAAAATTTCAGACCCATCCATAAAAAAAATATATAAAAAGGTGCTTGAAGAGTCTAAGAAAAAGCAAAAGACGCTTTGACTCGCAAGTGTTTTTTTGTTATAATATAGTAGTAAAATACAACACAAAAACAAATGGAAAGTAATCCGAATCCAAAAAGTACAAAAATTACAATAACTTTACCAACAAATGCGTATTTTATGTCAGGTATTCGCGATTTTACTCTAAATATGATCAAAAATACTACAAATTTCCCGGAAAAATGGGCTTTCCGTTTTCAATCAGTAGTGGATGAACTATGTAATAATGCAATTGAGTTTGGATCAGCCCCAGGGTCGGATATAAGAATTACTTTTCATCATGAAAAAGATGATTTTCTGGAGATAACCGTTGAAGATACCGGAACCGGAAAAAATCGGATTAAGGCGAAAGATATGATTAAACTTTATGAAGAAAGGAAAAAACCAGATTATACATTTTCCGGTATTAGAGGCAGGGGACTGATAAAAATTGTAAGTGAATGGACCGATGAGTTAAAATTTGAAGACAGGGCGGAAGGTGGATTGAAGATCAGTGCCAAAAAATTCCTAAAAGAAGCCAGACAAAATGAAGAAAGTATTAGTTTTCAGGGACGGGAAGCGGTTAGTCAGGTTCAAAATCCAAATACATAAATAAATTAACAATTAAATAAAATAATATGACAGAAGCAAATATCGTAATTGAGGACGCAGCAAGTGCAGTCCAGGGAAAGACCCTAAAAGTTGTAAAAATTAGCGGTCAACTTGACGAAAGCAATGTTGATGAACAAATACAAATGGTTTACAAAATGCTGGAAGAAAATCCAAAGGGAATAGACGTTGTATTTGACCTGACTAATTTAGAATATCTAAACAGTAAATCAATCGGATATTTAACTGATATCTACGGCAAAATAACAGAAAATGGAGGCAAAACAGCCATTGCAAATGCTAAACCAAATATTGCGGATATATTGCAAGTTGTTGGGCTAACACAGCTAATTCCACTTCATGATAGCGTACAGGCTGCCGTATCAGCATTAGGTAGTGATACAGCAGCGACTACTCAAGCTGAACAAGCCCAAGAGGCAGCAGCTACGGAGCAAACTCCTGCTACTCCCCAAGCACCCGCGCAACCGGTACAGCCTAAAGCACCCCCGGCAGAAGCCAAGGAAAAGGCTCCTGTTCAAACTGATGCTCCGAAAGCCGCACCAGCTGTAGAAAGTCCACAAGCTGAAGCTCAGCCGGAATCTCAAACAAAAGTGGCTCCGAAAACAGTACCTGCTGAACAAGAATCTGCAAAGCAAGCACCGGCTACACCGGAAGCGCAAGGTACACAGGTAGCACCTACTAATGCGAAAACTCCTGCTGAAACGGCGCAAACAACGGCGACACCTGCGGGAACACCTGAAGCAGTACAGGCTGAACCACCAGAGAGACCTGCCTCACCTACAGATACAACACAACAAGCGACTCCTCAAACAGAAGCAGCACCAACACAGCCGGAAACACCCGCTTCAACCACAGAAGCACCGCCACAACCTGAAGCACCGTCACAACCTGAAGCACAGACGCCCCCTCAAACAGAAGCAGCACCAACAAAACAAGTTACTGCAGAACCTGCACCCGCGGATCAAACAGAGGCAAAACCGGAAGAAACACAAGCAAAACCGAAAACACAGACACCAGCTAATCAATCAACATCAGATAGTGTCTCGCAAGTCGATAATCCAACTGAAGGAGGAAACTACAAATTCGAAAATTAATTTAAATAAATGAGCTCAAACAAATGTTTGAAAACAAATTTATCTTATTAGGAATATCAACATTTTTTGCAGCTATTCCCGTATTTGTTTGGCTCTACTTCATTTTCAGAAAAACAGAAGCGAGTAAAAAAACATTACTTTTAGTTTTTGGATTAGGATGTTTAACTGCTCCGGCACTATTAGGTCTACAATACGTTTGGGATATATTTCCACGATTTAATCTAAGCTTGTTTGTTCAGGAAACTTTTACAACGCAAACCGGAGTCTTTATTGCAATGTTTATGCTTTTTGGAGCAATGGAAGAAATAATAAAGCATTATGTAATTAGTATAATCGATAATAAAACTTTGCTGATAAATACAGTAAATAACACTATTAGATATAGTCTTGCAGCAGCATTAGGGTTCGCGTTCACGGAAAATATTTACTATTTATATGAATTTTGGCCGAGTATTTCGAAAAGTGAATTGGTTGGAATGTATTTATTCAGATCTGTATTCACAGCATGTGCACATATGATTTTTTCAGGAATTTTTGGTTATTATTATGCAATGGGTAAATTTGCTATAGATATTCGGGAGCAGCAAAAGGTAAGGGGAAAAATTAAAGGCGAAACATTTAATAAAGCCATATCAAAAATATTTAATTTACCAAGGTCAAAAGCGTATCAACAAAGAATGGTACTTAAAGGGTTAACTTTGGCGGTAGTCATTCATGCAGCATATAATTTCATCCTTCAAATGAATGTAACATTTCCGGTCATAATATTTGTAATAGTTGGGGCTTTATTCATGTGGTACCTGATGAAAAGAAGAACCGGTAATTTAATTATATCAACCGATATAAGTCAAAAACGAACTTCTACCCTGGCAAAAAATGATGAAGATGTGATTATTGAATTGTTGGGATTATGGTTTAATTCAAAAAGATATGTAGATGTTCTACATGTATGTGAAAGGTTATTACAAAGGGATCCGGATAATAAAGTGGTAAAACTTTTTAAGGCGAAAGCAATGGATCGTATGGAGGACAAAGATAACTATAAAAAAATACTTGGATCAGTAATAAGAACAAAAGAAGATATGGGAGACAAAGAAAAAAATATATTAAGTAAACATTTAGCTGAAAAAGAGATGCAAAAAAAAGTAAAAGCAATGATAAAAGCTCAGCTTGAAAAAGAAGGTAAAAAATATATTGATTATGAAAAAATGAAAGCTGAGGAGAAAGAAAAATACGAGCAAGAAAAAGCAACTAAAGCCGTTAAAAAAGATTATATAAAAAACTATACTGGTAAAGGAACATTTAAAATAGATTAGTTACTTGAAGTATCTAAAAAAAAAGATATTATAAGGTAAGCCTAATTAGAAATTTCCCATGAGTTTTAAAGAAGCCAAAATTGCCCTGGTCTTCGACTGGATGACAATTAGAGGTGGGGCTGAAAAGGTTAATACTGTACTCTATGAAACCTTTCCAAACGCAACAATATTCTCATCGATTTTTAACAGAAATGTATTTCCTGAATTTAAAGATACGATAATAAACACTTCTTTTTTACAAAATTTACCATTTGCAAAAAAGAAACATCAATTATTCGTTAATTTAATGCCTTATGCATACGAATTATTTGATTTGAGTAAATATGACATAATTATTTCAAGTTCGCATTCCTGCGCAAAAGGAGTTATTACAAAACCTGAATCAATGCATATTTGCTATTGTCATTCTCCAATGAGATACGCATGGGACAATTGGCATTCCTATATCAGGGATTATAAAATCAACCCGTTAATTAAAAGGATAGGAAAAAGAAAAATGCATAAATTAAGAATGTGGGACAGAGTGTCCTCTGACAGAGTAGATTATTTTATCGCAAATTCAAATACTACAAGGAAAAGGATCGAAAAGTATTATAAGCGGCCGGCAGATGTTGTATATCCGCTTATAAACAGTAAAAAATTCTATATTAATGATAAAAGCAAAGGCTATTACTTTGCAGCCGGCCGCCTCACCTCCTACAAAAAATTCGACTTACTTGTAAACACCTTTAATAGAATTGGTTTACCATTAAAAATTGCCGGAACCGGCATAGAAGAAAAGAGGCTCAAAAAAATCGCTAAACCAAACATAGAATTCCTCGGATACGTATCTGATAAAAAAATAAAAAAACTTTATAGTGAATGTGAAGCGTTTTTATTCCCACAGCTTGAAGATTTTGGAATCACAGCATTAGAAGCTATGGCCTCAGGTAGGCCTGTAATTGCCTATAAACAAGGAGGGGCATTAGATACGATCAAAGAAAATACAACAGGTATATTCTTCGAAAAACAAGACCCGGTCCATTTAAAAGTGGCCATAGAAAAATACCAAAAAATGGCAAAAAAATTTGACCCGCAAAAAATAAAATCCCACGCTGAAAAATTTGATAAAACAATCTTTAAAGAAAATATAAAATCACTCGTAAAAGAAAAATGGGAGGAGTGGAATAAATCCTAACCACTTGCAAGGGCAATAACAATATTCACAATTACATAAGCAAGCATAATCAGCACAAAACCACCAATACTATACATAAGAGCTTTTTTTCCGGCTTCTTTATCCTCAGAAACTCCTGCAAACAAGTATCTAAAGCCGCCAATAATTATACCGAGAACAGCGGCTATTCCGGCAATACCAATCAAAAATTCCAGGAAATACCTAATATAATAAGGAGCCATCCATAATGAAATATCCCCATTTTTAATTCCGCAAGCCAGTACATCATTCAAAGTTACTTCACCTAATTCAGAATAAAGACTATTAAAATTATTAACTGAATTCAAATTCTCTCGACTATTAAAAACAACATCAATAGTCTCGTCTACATTTCTCTCAATAAAACGCATAATCGCCCTACAATCAATAACTTTTAAGTTTGTAGGGGGTATTGCAGTTGCTTTTGGAGCGGACTGAGCTAAGCTAATAGTGCTAAATCCAATAAAAATAAGTACTACAAGCGTTAAATTCGTTAAAACTTTTTTTAAATTCATAATATAGTTTTATCAAATAATTATATCACAAAAACTTGCGATTTTAAAGGTAGATATATATAATTAAATGACTATTACATTTTAAATAAACCAATGGACGCCTCGGCGACGATCGCCATTATAGGTAAACCAAATGTAGGAAAATCTACACTATTCAATCGTTTGATTGGTAGAAGGCACGCGATAACAACAGATATTGCCGGAACTACACGGGATAAAGTTTCTCAAAATTTTGAATTAGGTAATTATTCACTGCTACTTGTAGATACGGGAGGACTTGAATATGGCAAGAAGAAGAATATCGAAGCTGATGTGCAATCCCAGGCTATTGCAGCATTAAACGATTCAGATATTATAATATTTATGCTTGACTTAGCGAATGAGTTAAATGTAGATGATTTTGCTGCAGTTGATGTTTTAAGAAAATCGAAAAAACCGGTAATTCTTGTTGGAAACAAATGTGATAATTATAAATCCGAAGAAAACATCTACAACATATTTGAGCTTGGCCTTGGGGAGGCCATTAAAATCTCTGCAATCCATAAAGAAGGCATAGACAAATTGAAGGCTAATATTCTTGAAAAACTTAAAGAATTAAAAGTAAAACCTAAAAAGAAAAAAACATCAAAATTACTAAATATCAGTATATTGGGTAGACCAAATGCAGGTAAATCATCGTTAGTAAACTCAATTTCAGGGCAAAAAAAATCAATTGTATCTCAAATACCTGGAACCACCAGAGACACAACAGATACAGAAATTGAATTCGAAGGTAGAAAAATTCGATTAATTGATACAGCAGGACTGAAAAAAAGAGGAAAAATTGGCAAAGGAATTGAAAAATTTAGTGCTTTAAGATGTATTAACGCAATAAATAAATCAGATATAGTAATTTTGCTCATTGATGCAGAAATTGGAGTTACCGCACAGGACACACATATAGCCCAATACGCACTCGAAGAACAAAAAGGTGTAATACTGGCAGTAAACAAAAAAGACTTATTAAGCGAAGAGGAAGAAAATATAATGATCTCAAAAATAAAACGAAAATTTGCATTTATGCCATGGGTACCCTTAATTTTCATCTCTGCTTTAAACAAATCAAACATAAATGAATTACTAAATCTTGCGCTTGAAATAGAAAAGGAATCAAGTAAAAGAATAAGTACAGCTGAGCTTAATAACTTTCTTCAAAAAATCACATACAAACATCAACCTGTGAGTTCAAAAGGTAAAAAACCAAAATTTATGTACGGCTCTCAGGTAGATGTTTCACCACCACAATTTGTATTATTTTTCAAACACCCCTCAAACCTCCATTTTTCTTATCCACGATACATTGAAAACGAAATCAGAAAGAAGTATGGCTTTAATGGGGTAAGTTTGGATATTAAAATTAAGAATAGTGGTTCAAAAACAACGAAATTACTTAAGAAGAGGTAAAAATTTTTCTTTTACGACTTCCTGTTTCCCGTAATTTTTTTCCCAAAGATTATTGTAATGCTTCCTTCTGTCCACGTTATGGAATTTTAACAAAGTTGGCTTAATAATTATGCCTGATTTGTCATTTAATTTTTCACCTTTTGTTTTGGCTCTTTTTAATTGCCAATCAGAAAGAGAGCGTTCTAATTTGTTACCAAATCTTCCCTTGAACAAAAAAGTAAAAAAAGAATTGAAAATCCACAAAAAAAGATTTCTGCTTAAGACATATCCTTCTTTTGAATGAAAATTGCTCTTAATCGCCCATGAATTAGCGTTAATAAAATCAGCATAACAATTATTATTAATAACAGGGGTCAATTCTTCTATCCAAAGCTTCAAATAATAATCATCCTTAAGAGCAATCTGCCTTAAACTTAAATTAGAGTCATCCATGAAAAAACTTAAACAAAACCTGCCGGAAACCTTGTTAGAGTGACGTCTAACACCCAAAAGATGTAAGATTGATGTAACAAAAGTTCTTACAAAAAATAATCTTCCGGAAGCAGCCACAACAAATAAATCAATATCACTATTTTTATCAACTTTGCCAAAAGATAAGTTATTGCATACGGCTATCATCCTTAAAAAAGGAACTACTTGCAAAAATTTTAGGTAAAACCTAACTCTCTTCCAAAGTTTTTCTTCTATTTTAGTCTGCATAGCTTTAGTATACTATTTAAGGAATCAATAAATCAAAATGACAGAAAAAAATAAAATTAAAAAAATTTTAGAAAATTTACCTTCTGCGCCTGGTGTTTACAGTATGATCAATAAAGAAGGAATAGTAATTTATGTTGGAAAAGCAAAGGATATAAACAAAAGAGTTAGACAATATTTTCAAAAGACTCCTAAAAGTATAAAAACAAGTAAAATGATAGAAAATATTGATGATATTGCATACACAGTAGTAGACAGCGAATTAGAAGCAATTCTTCTTGAAACAAATCTGATAAAACAACTTCAACCAAAATATAATATTTTAATGAAGGATGGTAAAAATTATGTTTATATTAAGATATTCAATGAAGATTTTCCCAGAATCAAACTGGTAAGAAAAGTTGAAAAGGATGGTGCAAAATACATAGGGCCTAAGACCTCTGCCCATAATGTGAAAGCATTATTATCACTATTAAAAAAAATATTTCCTTACAGACATTGCGATCTTCAAATTGAAAGCCGGAAAAGTGGGGTAAAGGTCAAAAACAAAGTTATTAAGTATCCTTGTCTGGACCATTTCATAAAAAAATGTTCAGCTCCATGTATAAATAAAATTACTAAACAAGAATACGCAAAAATCATAAAAAATATTGAAGACTTTCTAGCGGGTAAAGCGGATAATTTATTAAAGGATTTGGAAGAAGAAATGAAAAAACTGGCGCAACAAAAAAAATTCGAAAAAGCAGCAAAATTAAGAGATAAATTAATAAAAATAAAAGAAATACTTGAAAAACAAAAAATTTCAGACCCGGGCAGAAAAGATACGGATGTTATCAATTACTGTATCAGTAGAGATAGGGCATATTTTAACCTCTTTCAAATAAGAGACGGAAAACTAATTAATCAGGACAATTTTATCCTAAAAGGAGCCGAAATGGGAGAAGAAGAGGGGATTGAGGCATTAAAAGCTTTTGTAATGCAATATTACGAAATAGCAACCGACATCCCCAAAGAAATATTGCTTCCACACAAAATAGATGATCAGAAAGAGCTTGCTAAGTGGATTAATGCAAAAGTCATTATCCCAAAAAGAGGTGATAAAAATAAATTGCTAGAGTTAAGCTTATCAAACGCAAGAATTTATGCTGACAGAAACAAACCAAGCTGGCAGGAAGAAAGTGATGATACCAAAAAAGCACTTGAAGAATTAAAGGAAATTTTAAAATTAAAAGAATCTCCAAAAAGGATTGAGTGTTTTGATATATCGCATCTATCCGGAACAGAAACTGTTGGTTCAATGATAGTTTTTGAAAAAGGAGTACCAAATAAAGGAATGTATAGAAAATTTAGGCTAAGGTCCGTGCAAGGAAAACCTGATGATTATAAGTCTATGAATGAAGTGCTATATAGAAGATTTTCTAAAATCGCTCAAGAAATAAAATATCAGAATTACATATTCAAAAAAGCTTTAAAAAAATATCAAAACACTATTAAACCTGATAAAAAAGAGCAATATAAAGATTATTACATCCTTGAGAAAAAAAATGGTAAAAAATCATCCTTGGCAGGATATATAAGAGTGATAAGCATTAATAAAAAAGTTACAGAATTAAAAAATCTTTATATAGAAAAAAAGGAAAGAGGAAAAAAATTAGGACATTTACTTATTAAAAAGGCAATTGATAAAGCTAAATCTAAAAGGGTGTACATATTGTGCAAACCGGAGCTTAAAGATTACTATTATCAAATAGGCTTTGAAGACATTAAAAAACTTCCTGAAGAATTAAAAACAAGTGAAAACGAGTGCAAAGGAAAAATCTGTAACATGCCTCATCCAATGGTTTACGACAAAAATAAATACAAAAAAGATGAATCCTTCAGTAAAATACCTGATTTAGTTGTTGTGGATGGGGGAAAGGGACAACTCAAAGAACTTTCTAAAGTATTCAAAAAATTAGACCTTTCAATTCCACATATTGCATTGGCAAAACGCCTTGAAGAAATATACCTGCCAAATTCTGCCAACTCGATAATTTTGGAAAAAAATAATAACGCATTAAGATTACTCCAAAGAGCCAGAGATGAAGCACATAGATTTGCTATTAGCTACAATAGAAAACTAAGGTCTAAAAAAATTAAGCAATTGTAATCTTCTCCCTAGAGTCAAAAAGCATATCTAAGTGTTTATGTATATCAATATTTCCTTCAATATCATTAAGAACGTTGTCAGAACAAGCTATTTCAGGTTTGGGTGGCGCAAATATTGAACAAGTGTCTTTACAGGGAAGTTTTGAGATCTGATATGTACCGATTTTTCTGGAAATTCTACAAATTTCTTCTTTATCATAAGAAATTAATGGCTGGTAAAGAGGAATCTTGGTAACAGAATGGATTGCAAATAGATTTTTTGCAGTTTGAGAGGCTACTTGTGCAAGGTTATCACCGGTTATAAGGCCCTTAGCCTTTAAATTAAAAGCCAACCTTTCTGCCCCCCTAAGCATCATTCTTCGATACAAAAGAACTCTGTAGCGAGAATCTATTGCTTTATTGGAGGCAATACTTTTCATATAATCTGCAAATGGAATCAGATAAAGAGTCGTATTATTTTGATATTCGGAAAGAATTCTGCAAATAGATTTTACATTTTCAATTTCTTGAATATCAGTATAAGGATATGAATGAAAATGAATATAAATAACTCTTGCCCCACGCCTCATCATTCTAAAAGCTGACACAGGGGAATCGATACCACTTGAAAGAAGACAAAGAAGTTTATCAGAACTTTGAGTCGGCATTCCACCGAGACCATTTAACTTTTCATAAGAAAAATAGGATTTATTATTAAAAATTTCAATATTGATGCAAAGATCCTCGTCGCGCAGCTTTACCGGTAAATTGAGGCCGGCTTTAATCAAATTTGTTCCCATTTCCCGCTCAATTTCTGTAGAATTCATTGAAAATTTCTGGGATCTTTTAACGCATACTCTAAAATTTTGATATGAATCAACAGGTTTTGGTAAATTGGTCATTATGTTTTGTGCCAACTGCTTTAAATTAATAGATCCTTCAAATACAAATTGATAATTCCTGATTCCAAAAATATTATTCAAAATGTTCTGCAGCGGTTCTTGAGGTATATCATCAATCTCCACTAAAAAACGTTCAAGTGAAAAGATAATTTTTACATTCTTTTGTAATCCTTTAGAAAGCTTATTTCGCAGAGTGCGTCTTAATTTTTCAATAAAATATCTTTTATTGGATTTTTTAAGACCAATCTCACTATAATGTATTAGTATAAAACGTTTCATGGACAAGAAAATATAATTATCCAACAAAAAAATCAACTTTCAATATAAAAAAACAATAAATTGAGTATAATTTAAGGGCTTAAACTAAAGTTATATGAAATTTCCAAAACTAATGGGAATCCTAAACCTTACTCCCGATTCATTTTCAGATGGCGGAAAATTTAACAACATGGAGAGGGCAATTGCCAGAGCAATAGAGATAGAAAATTCAGGAGCGGAAATATTAGACATTGGAGGAGAAAGCACGGGCCCAAACTCGAAAGATGTAAGCGAGCAGGTAGAATTAAGAAGGGTAATCCCAACACTAAAGGAAATACAAAAAAGGATAAATATTGAAATATCAGTAGATACATCCAAATCTAAAGTTGCGCAGGCAGCTCTTAAAAACGGAGCAACAATTATAAATGACATAACCGGATTAAGAGGAGACGAATATATGGCAGAAACAATAGCAGAGCATGAAAGCAAAGTGGTTATTATGTACGCAAAAGATGGTACACCAAGAACTACAATAATGGCAAAAAAATATAAAGATGTCATAAAAACTATAAGCGATTTTTTTGAAAAAAGAATCGCTTATGCTGTATCAAAAGGCATAAAACGCAAAAATATAATACTGGACCCGGGATTTGGTCATTTTATAAGCTCAATACCAAGTTACAGCTATCAAATTATTGCAGAGCTTCCAAACCTAAAAAAATTCGGTCTACCAATACTACTTGGAATTTCCAGGAAATCCGCATTGGGTGGTGCACTGGAAGATAGAGATAAAAGGGGCTTACCACTAAATGCAGTTGCATATCTTCAGGGAGCAGATATACTTCGAGTGCATAAGGTAAAGGAAACAAAAGAATTCCTTAGTAATTTATTTTAAATGCCATTTCTCACAGCAACCAGAAAATTTGAATTTGCATCATCACATTTCTTAGAAAATTATAAGGGGAAATGTGAACATATGCATGGACACAACTACAAATTACATATAACAGTAAAAGGAGAAATTGCTAATGATGGACTTGTAATGGACTTTGCTGATATTAAAAAAATAGTTAAGAATAAAGTTATAGAAAAACTCGACCATAAACATTTGAACGATATTCTTAAAAACCCAACCGCAGAGCATATTTCAATATGGATATGGGACGCATTAAAAGATCACATGCCACTTCATAAAATAAAACTATATGAAACCGATAACTGCTATGTAGAGTATGAAGGGTAATGAAGTATACCTATCCTTAGGGTCTAATTTAAAAGAAAGGCAGAAGAACCTAAAAACAGCGCTAAATTTAATTAAAAATTTTGTAGAAATACTTAAAATCTCGAGTATCTACGAATCAGAGCCGGTCGATTATTTGAAACAAAAAGCGTTTTTAAATCTTGTATTAAAAGGCAAAACAAAATTATCTCCTCAAAATCTTCTTAAAAAAACACAAAAGGTAGAATTTGAAATGGGTAGAGAGAAAATCATTGATAAGGGCCCCAGAAATATTGATATTGATATTCTCTTTTACAATGACGAAGTAGTTAATAAAACCAACTTAATTATTCCACATCCTTCTATACAAAAAAGAAATTTTGTGCTAATTCCTTTAATGCAAATAGAGCCTAACATGCTTCATCCCGTGTTAAACAAAAAAATCAATGAGCTGACCAACAATCAAAAGTTTACTAACAGAATTAAAAAATGGACAAAGAAAAAATAATTGATTCAGCAAGAGCGATTTTAAAAGCAATTGGAGAAGATCCACAAAGGGAAGGTTTAGTAAAAACACCAAAAAGAATTGCAGCATCTTATGAAAAAATTTTTGGAGGGTATTACATAGATCCATCAAGCCTTGTAACTCAATTTGACGGTGAAAACTACGACGAAATGATAATCTGTAAAAACATTGATTTTTACTCAACCTGCGAACATCACATGATCCCATTTTTTGGAAAAATATCAATTGGCTATATTCCATCAAAAAAGATCGTAGGGATTTCAAAGCTACCACGAATGGTAGAAATTTTTGCAAGAAGATTGCAAAACCAGGAAAGGCTAACAATGCAAATATCAGAAAAACTAAATGAATTACTGGAGCCAAAAGGAGTTGGCGTAGTAGTAGAAGCGTCACACCTTTGTATGATGGCAAGAGGAGTAGAAAAACAAAACTCAACTATGATTACATCAAGCTGTAAGGGATTATTTAAAACTGACCAAAGAACTCGTGCCGAATTTTTAAAGCTAATTAAATGATTCTAATTTTGGATAATTATGATTCGTTTACATATAATCTTTATCAACAAATCGAAAAGTCTGGAGCTAAGACCTGCGTTATAAAGTCTGATAAAGTTAGTGTTAAATGCATCGAAAAATTAAAACCAAAAAGTATTGTAATTTCCCCGGGCCCGGGAAGGCCAGAAAATAGTGGAAAAGCAATGCAGATAATTCAACATTTTTATAAAAAAATACCAATATTAGGTGTTTGCCTTGGACATCAATGCATTGGGCAAATTTTTGGTGCGAAAGTTGTACAAGCACAAAAAATATTTCATGGTAAAACTTCAAATATTGAACATAATGACAATGGTATATTTAAAAATGTAAAGAATCCCTTTGTTGCTGCCCGATATCATTCGCTTGTAATAGATAAAGTGCCAAACAATTTTATAAAAACCGCATGGTCAAACGACGGAGAAATTATGGCTATAAAACACAATATTTACCCCTTGACCGGAATTCAATTTCACCCGGAATCCTTTATGACAATTGAGGGGGATAAATTAATTAAAAATTTCATTAATGAAAGTAAGGATTGAAAAAATTGACCCAATAGATTTTTTTCTAAAATTATCAAAAGAGCGTAATGTTTGTTTTTTACACTCATGTACTAAAGATGGATGGAAATCAATTATTGCCTTTAATCCGGATAAAAAATTAACGGGTGATAAAGTTTCACCCAAAAAACTTCAGGAATTTATAGACCAAAATCAAAAAAATTTAATTATTGGCTACATTAGTTACGAATATGGCGTAAAGCTACACAAAATTAGAATAAAAACCAAAAATGATTTAAAAACTCCGAAAATCAATTTTAATTCTTTTGAAAATTACATAGAGTTTTTTAATAACAAAACAGTCATAAATTATAAAAAAAAAGGATACTTAAAATTATTTGAAGAAATTTTAAATAGAAGGGGTGAAAAATTCACAAGTTTAGCATCTAAAAACTTTAAAGCCGAACTAAGTCAAGCAGATTATGTAAATGCTTATAAAAAAATTAAGAAGCACATAAAACAAGGAGATATATATCAAATAAACTTAACACATAGGCTAAAAGCCAAATCAAACATCCCTGCAAAATCATTATTTAAAAAAATTATAAACTATAACCCTGTTGGATTTCTCGCCTATATAGAAGGCAAAGGATTCGAGATATTAAGCGCTTCACCCGAAAGATTTGTTAAAATTAAAAAAAATAATATTTTTACAACTCCTATAAAAGGCACCAGACCTAGATTTCAAGATATAAAAAAAGATAAAGCTTCATTAAAAAAACTAATTAATAGCGAAAAGGAAGCCAGCGAATTAAATATGATAACAGACCTTTTAAGGAATGATATTGGAAAAATTTCTAAAATTGGATCTATAAAATTACAAGGAACAAGATTAATTCAAAAATGCCCAAAAGTATGGCATACCTATTCAAAAATTAATAGTAAACTAAACAAG
Source organism: Candidatus Peregrinibacteria bacterium (assembly GCA_014729275.1). Lineage (GTDB taxonomy): Bacteria > Patescibacteriota > Gracilibacteria > UBA1369 > LOWO2-01-FULL-3 > WJKE01. The sequence goes on from WJKE01000055.1 coordinate 35,520, forward strand.
GACATTCATCCAATTGAGGCATTGCTCGATTTATTACCCGGCGGGTCTATAAGCGGCTGCCCAAAAAAAAGAGCGTTGGAGGTGATTAACGAAGTTGAACAAAGCCAAAGGGGAGTTTATACGGGAATAGTTGGGTATATAAAAGGGTATGAAGACATGGATTTCAATATTGCCATTAGAACTATACTAAAAAGAGGAAAAGATTTATATTTATCAGTAGGAGGTGGAATAGTTTACGATTCAAAAGACAAAGCCGAACTAAAAGAAACTTATGAAAAAGCAGCTTCTTTCATGAAAATACTATGTTAATTTTAAAAAACAATAGAATTATAAGGAAAAATAATGCCACTATTTCAATATTTTCCGAAGCGTTTATGTACGGCTTCGGTGTCTTTGAAACCTTGAGAACATATAATTCTAAAACGTTTGAACTCGAAGCGCACATTAATCGCTTATTTAATTCAGCCAAAGAAATTAAATTAAAAATTCCATATTCAAAGAAGAGAATAGAAACGATGGTAAAAAAGTTGGTTAAGCTTTTAAAATTCGAGAATCAATTAATTAAAATTATCAGTACAAAAGAAGACTTATTTATAATTTCAAGTAAGCTAAAGTATAAAGAGTCCTTAATTAAGGACGGAGTTGCAGTAAAAACCATAGAGCTTCAAAGAAAATTGCCAAGTATTAAATCAATATCATATTTAAGTTCTTACATTGCAAATAATGAAGCAAAAAATAAAAATTACTACGAAGCACTTTTAATAGATAGCCATAAAAATATCTCTGAAGGTGCATATTCTAATATATTTTGGTTTGAAAGAGATAAGCTGTGCACCAATTCAAAAAATATTTTGCATGGGATAACAAGAGAAATAGTAATAAAAATTAGTCCCTTCAAAGTAAAATACAAAGGAATTAAATTAAGTTCATTACTCAACAAAAAAGAGATTTTTTTAACACAAACATCTAAAGGAATCATACCTGTCGTAAAAATTGACAAAACAATTATAAACAAAGGAGTACCCGGACATAAAACAAAAGAATTAATAAAACGCTTTAGCGACTACGCTTTAGGTACTTAATTAAATAAAAAATAATCACAAAAAGTACAATACCTATAAGGCCCAAAGTAATTTCTGAATAATACTTTTGAAGAACCTCTTCATTTGTTCCAAAAAAATAACCTAATAGTGCCAGAATAATAATCCAAATTCCGGATCCCAAGGATGTATAAATAATAAAAGCCAAAAAATTCATCTTTATAAAACCTGCGGGAATAGAAATCAATTGCCTTATAGCAGGGATTAATCTTCCAAAAAAAGTCGATATATTGCCGAATTTTTTTAAATAATTTTCAGCATTAATAATCTTGTCCTCATCTATTAAAAGATATTTAGCAAATCTCGTTTTAGCCAATTTATAAACCAAACGCCTGCCCAAGGTGAAACCAATAAAATAATTAATTGTCGCGCCCAGCAAAGTACCTGCAAGGCCTAAAAATATAATCAAATAGATATTCATCTCGCCGCGAGCTGCCAAAACTGCTGCAGGAGGAATAACAATTTCAGAAGGAAAAGGAATAAATGAGCTTTCAATAGTCATTAGAGCAAAAATACCAAAATACCCCCAACTCTCAGTTAAAATTATAAAAAAATCAATAATATGTGCCATTGATCAAAAGTTTAAAAAATGTTATAATTAAAAGAATATTAACAGTTATGAATAGTAAAAAACTACTAAAAAACAAAGGATTTGTACAATTTATTATAAGGCTTGGTATCTTTATTATGCTTTATGTTCTTGCAGCCTATTTTTACCCGGACATAAAGGCATATTTCTTCCAAAAATGGACACTATTTTGGAATGGTTACCAGGCATTGGTAATATTTTATTTAATTTTGATATTTCTTTATACAAAAAGAGAAAAACTATTAAAGTTAAAACCATACAAAAACAGTATACTGCAAGGAATTATTTTTTCAGCCCTTGCATTATTTTTATTGGCAGTAAGATTTGAACCAATGGCAAAATTTTTAGGTATTGAGAATATCTTTATAGTTTATTTTATAAATTTTGGATTAGCAGCATTTTTTTTATTTCTGGCAATATTCAATTTAAACTTTGCATTTAAAAAATTCTTTTGGGAATTAACAACAATTATATCGGTGATAATAGTTAGTTATACCTTAATTACAATTGGGCCATATTATAGTGAATTAATGGTTCGACCGATTCAGTGGGGATTAGAGCTCGGTTTGCCGTATTTATTATCGGACATACAAATTATCCCAATATCAGATGGATTTATACTGGATTTTAACGAATTCAGGCTCAATGTTTTACCAGCTTGTTCAGGGATATATTCATTTACTGCATTTACATTGCTTTACATTTCAGCAGTGATATTCAGAAAGGAACAAGGAAAAGTAAATTTTTTAAAAGCTTTTTGCTATTGGCTAATTGGCGTATCAATTCTCTATATATTAAACATTTTCAGAATATTTCTGATAACATATCTATCAAAACAAGTGTCGCAGGAGTTTGCGATTGAGTATTTTCACGAATACGCCAGCTCAATATTTTTATTGACCTTGTTTATTATTTATCTTTACTACGTAATTCCAAAAATAGTAGAGTTCAAAAGTTAATAGATTCCAATATGATGAATACCGCGTGTCCATTTTTTTGGTATGGATCAACTGTGTCCACTTTTTGGGGTACAGATCAATGGTGCCCAGGGAGGGACTTGAACCCTCACTTTCCAAGGAAAACTGGATTTTGAATCCAGCGCGTCTACCGGTTCCGCCACCTGGGCAAATTCAGTAAACTAAAAGTAGCAAAAATTACTAATATTGAAAAGATTTGATTCGCTCTATATAGTAATACCATGTTTTGTGATGAATTAAACATAAAGGTGAAAGCGGGCAATGGCGGAAACGGATGCATGAGCTTTCGTAGAGAAAAATTTATTCCCAAAGGTGGCCCCGACGGGGGAGATGGAGGTAATGGAGGAAATATTATTCTTATTGCCGACAAAAATTTAAATAATCTGGGGCCTTTAGCTCAAAAAAAAGTTTATAAAGCTGAAAACGGGGTAAGTGGAATGGGAAAAAAAATGCATGGTAGAAACGGTAAGGATCTCAAAATTTTTGTCCCTGTTGGAACAATAGTTTTCAATAAAAACAAAACCAAAGTACTGGCAGATCTGGATACAGAAAAAAAATCAAAAACAATTGTTAAAGGCGGAAAAGGGGGACTCGGAAATGCAAGATTTGCAACTGCAGTCCATAGAACACCAAGATTTGCAGAAACAGGAGAACCTGGAGAAGAAATGCAGATCGTTCTGGAATTAAAACTTGTAGCAGATATTGGATTAATTGGACTACCTTCAACGGGAAAATCTACGTTAATCTCGGTAATCAGCAATGCAAAACCCAAAATTGCGGCATATCATTTTACTACACTGTCTCCAAACCTGGGAATCGTAGATATGAGAAAATTTGGAGCTTCATCCAACGATAATTTTATAGTTGCAGATATACCCGGTCTTATAAAAGGAGCAAGCAAAGGAAAAGGCCTGGGGCATAAATTTTTAAAACATATTAGTAGAACAAGAGTACTAATTCATCTTATTGATATTACATCCAATAATATCCAAAAAGATTACGAAGTAATAAATAAAGAATTAAAAAATTTTGATAAAGATCTGGCCAAAAAAAAACAACTCATAGCTCTAAATAAAATAGACATACTTGACGAAGACGAAATAAAGGTAAAACTAAAAAGCATAAATTTTAAATCTTTTCATTTGATAAGTGCGCTTAGCAAAAAAGGACTAAAACCATTAATATTTGATTGTATAAAAGCACTAAAATCCGAAAAAAACGTAAAAAAAGAAAGTAAAACAAAAAAAGCTCTACCCGTATTAAAACCCCATCTAAAAAATAAACCGATTTCTTTGAAAGTGGTAAGCAAGAAAGACGGTAGTAAAACATTCGAAATAGACGGCGAAAAAATAAATAGGCTTGTAATAATGACTGATATTAAAAATAAGGAAGGGCTGTATAGAATATATAAATATCTCGAAAAATCAGGATTGCAAAAAGAGCTTAAACAAAAAAAAGCCTCCCCCGGTGATAATCTCAAAATTAATGGTAAATTAATCCCATATCAGGAATAACATGAAATTAATTATTGGACTTGGAAATATAGGTAAAGAATACGAAAAAACACGACATAATTGTGGTTTTATGCTTATCAACAAACTTCATAAAAAATTTGAAGATATGCATATTCCAATAGAAGAGAGGAAAGAAAACGATTTTAAAGCAATTATCGCTCAATTTAAGTATAATAATGAAACTATCATTACCGCAAAACCAACTACATTAATGAATCTATCGGGTGAAAGTGCCTATAAACTCGTTAAATTTTATAAAATTAAGGAAAATAATCTATTTATTGCTTATGATGATGTAGATCTCCCCCTGGGAAAAATTCGAGTAAGGCAAAATGGATCAGCAGGCACACACAATGGAATGAAATCAGTCATTGAAAAATTAGGAAATGCGTCATTCAATAGAATTCGTATAGGAATTGAGTCGAGAGGTGATACTGCTCCCAAATTACAAGATCTTAGTAGCTTTGTTCTGTCCAACTTTAGCAAGAAGGAACTTAAAACATTAAATAACAGTCTTGAGGAAGCAGCTGAAAAAATACTTGACCTATTGGGCAATTTTACTTAAATTTATATAGCAAATTTTAAAAAGATAAATATGTACGCAATAATTGAAACAGGCGGTAAGCAATATAAAGCTGAAGAGGGTAAAATCATTGAAGTTGAAAAACTTAATGATAAAGAAGGAAAAGAAGTCACTTTTGATAAAGTTCTATTAATTTCCGATAAAGGAAAAACATCAGTTGGTACTCCATACCTTGAAGGAAAAACCGTTAATGGAACAATTAAGGAGCATAAGAAAACAGAAAAAGTTACTGTCTTTAAAATGAAACCTAAAAAGCGTTACAAAAGAACTCAAGGGCACAAACAAAATTACTCTGTGGTGGAAATTACGAGCATCAAGTAATTATAACATTAAATCAAGTACCAGTTTTAAATCAGTTGGTAAATTTGAATTAAATTCTACCATTTTTCTTGTATCCGGATCTCTGAACTTAATACAGTTTGCATGAAGAAACTGCCTTTGTAATGAATAATTTTTACTAAAAAGAAAATTAATTTTCCTATTTCCATAAACCTTATCACCAACTACAGGATGACCTATAGCAGAAAAATGAACCCTTATTTGATGTGTTCTTCCCGTATGCAAAGTTATATTTAACAAGGAAAAAATGGATTCATTATGTTTATATAAATGATTTAGTCTATATTCCGTAATAGAATTTTTTGCTTTCGATGAAATACCAACCGCCATACGTTTACGGTTTTTTGGATCTCTAATAATAGGTGAGTCAATAATACCTTCCTTATAGTCAAGCTCGCCGACACAAAGGGCAGTATAATATTTCGATATGTTTCTATTCTTGAACAGATTAACAAAATATTCATAAGCTGTTTTATTTTTTGTAATAATCATAAGGCCGGACGTGTCCTTATCCAACCTATGTACTATTCCCGGTCTGGTGGGGTAGGGGAAGGTTTCTGGGCTATCTATACGGTCTAAGATAGCATTTACAATCGTTCCTCCTGTATGGGCAGCATCACCGGTAGGATGAACTACTTTTCCGGCTGGTTTATCAATTATTAAATAAGAATCAGATTCAAATAAAATATCAAAATCTAAGTGCTCAGGTATTAAATCCACCTCCTGACTCGGTACAATAAACTCAATTTTATCCCCCTTTTTAAGTAAATAATTTGCATTTACATTTTCACCATTAACAAAAATTTTTGAATTCTTTATTAAATGTTGAATAAAATTTCTGGAATACGCGCTAAAAGTGCCGGATAAAAACCTATCCAAACGAATTTTTGCAGATTCTTTATACTTTAGTATTTTTCTCATTTAAATTCCAAATTGGTTGAAAAATTTTCTTCTGAATTAAATGTAGCTCTTTGCTATCTATTGAAACAGCATATTCCTTTCTCTTTACAAAATTAAACATTATTAACTTGTTCTTGTAAATATTAACTGAACTTGCAAAAACGCTACCAAATTCCTCATTTTTTAAAAAAAGAACATTTGCTTTTGAAAAACCACAAGAATAAAACTCAGCAAAAAAAGCCCCGGATTTTTTTGTATCCGGGGCAATTATCTTTATATCCTTTTGTAAATCTATTGCAATAGAAATAAATTCATTAAGCAATTCGGGAAATTGGGATTCCAAAGGCAAAAACATATGGACGTAGGGCGAAGCCTGTAATTCATCAAGTAAAATATACCTAATAGCCTCAATCCCTTCCCTATACTCTACATGCGGTTTTGTATAGCTAATATTTGAATTGACTTTGCGAATTTTTGGAATTAATTTTTTCAGTTGTGTTTTATGAAAATCGAAAGATTTAGCTTTTTTTTCCAAATAAGTAACAATACAATTTGGATCATTTGAGCTGTAATAAGTAATATTATTTTTTTTTACCATTGCAACAAAGCCCTTGGATAATAGCGATTTTAATACAGAGTAAGCAGTAGTTCGATTTAATGAACATTCACTTGCAATAATACTTACAGCCTGAGAACCAATTCCCAATAAATGCAAATACACCTTCACCTCGGTTTTACTAAGACCAATTCTTATAAGGTTTTCCTCGAGCATACAAAAGTTTAAAGGAGTCTAAAATAAAATTTTTGAATACAAAATGTCAACAATCTGGAACAATTTGTAATGAATTTGTCATTTTTGCTGGGATTTGATAATTTTAAGAAAATTTAAATATTACTTATGGATAGCGAAATTCAAAAATTATTGGATAGAGGAACAGTAGATGTAATTGTTAGAGAAGAACTTGAGTCAAAACTAAAATCAGGAAAAAAACTAAAAATAAAATTGGGAATCGACCCCACAGGTGCTGATTTACACCTGGGGCATATGGTTGTAATTAAAAAATTAAGAGAATTCCAACAAGCAGGACACAATATACAGTTTTTATTCGGGAATTTTACAGGTCAAATAGGGGACCCGACTGACAAACTAGACTCTAGACCAATAAAAACACAAAATGAGCTGGAAAAAAATGCAGCAAAATATCTGGAACAAGTTGGAATTATTTTAGATACAAAAAATGTAGATGTGTTTTGGAATGCAGAATGGCTGAGTGCTTTAACTTTTGCTGATGTGATAAAGCTGGCACAATGCTTTACTGTTCATCAAATGCTTGAAAGAGATATGTATGAAGAAAGAATTAAGAAAGAATTACCAATTTACATTCACGAATTCCTATACCCCTTAATGCAGGGATACGATTCTGTAGCATTAAAGTCTGATCTAGAGCTTGGTGGAACAGATCAAACATTCAATTTACTGGCTGGTAGAACAATTCAAAAAAGCTATGGAATTGAAGCTCAAAATGTATTAACCGTTCCTATTCTTGTAGGTACGGACGGGAAAGAAAAAATGGGAAAAAGTCTTAATAATTACATTGGCGTAACTGAAAGTGCAAAAGAAATGTTCGGCAAAACAATGTCAATTCCGGACGATGTTATTATTGACTATTTTATCCTAACAACCGATTTAGAATTAAAAAAAATTGATGAATATAAAAAAGCTTTAAAATCGGGCGAAAATCCCAGAAATGTAAAAATAGCACTGGCTAAAGAAATAATTACACTTTACCACTCAAAAGAAGCTGCATCACAGGCGGAAAAAGAATTTGAAAAAATTTTTGTAAACAAAGGCCTACCGGATCAAATAGAATTAGCCAATTTAAGCAAAAATAAATGGGGAGTATTGGATCTATTTACGGAAACAAATTTATGCAGCTCAAAAGGGGAGGTAAGAAGATTAATACAGAATGGCGGAATAAAAGTTGATGGAGAAAAAATTTCAAACATAGACGAAGAAATAGATATAAAAGAAGAAACACTACTACAGGTAGGTAAAAGAAAATTTTTGAAAGTTATTTCAAAGTAAATGTTTAATGCAAACCTGCGAGACGAAATAAGGACTACTTCAAGACATTTGGCTAAGCTAAATGAACTGGGTGTGTATGATATTAAAGATTTTTTGTGTTACTTTCCCCGCACCTACAATGATAGCAGGAATTACACAAAAATTGCTGAAATTAGAACAGACAAAATAAACGTTGTTAAAGGAAAACTTAGCAATTTATTTAATATGCGAACCAAATATGGGAAAAAAATTACTCGGGGAATTTTTACAGATAGTACAGGATCAATAGAAGTAGTTTGGTTTAATCAGCCACATTTAACAAGAATGCTTCCGCGTAATGCAGAGATTGTATTAATGGGAAAAGCTAAATTTTCTTTTGGGAAGATATCACTGCAATCTCCTGCATATGAATTATTAAATCTCTCTGAACAAATACACTCCGGAAGGATTGTTCCCATCTACCATGAAACCGAGGGAATTAATTCAAAATGGATAAGAGAAAAGCTGAAAATAGTTATAGATAAATGGGCGGATGAACTACAGGAATACCTACCGGAACAGATCATTAAAGAAAACAATCTAATACCATATAAAACCGCAATTAAAGAAGTCCATTTCCCTTCAAGTCCGGAAAGATTAAAAAAAGCAAAGTATCGATTGGCTTTTGATGAATTATTTTTTTTACAGTTAAAAGTACTTCAAAAAAAATGGCATTGGCAAAATATCCCAAAAGAAAACGCTAAAATAATTGAAACAAACTCAGAAATATTAAAAAAATGTATAAATAGCCTTCCATTCAAGTTAACCGGCGCGCAAAAAAAAGTAATTAAAGAAGCATTGATAGACTTAAAAAAGCCCTACCCAATGAGCAGATTAATACAAGGGGATGTAGGTTCAGGTAAAACAATAGTTGCTGCATTGATTGCACTAAATATTGTTTCTCAGGGATATCAGGCCGCCATAATGGCACCAACCGAAATTCTGGCCACGCAACATTATCGATCTTTTGTTAAAACGCTTGGAAACTACGGATTGAACATACAATTTATTGCAGGATCAACAAAGCAAGGTTTAAAAGACGAAATAATCAAACAAATGAAGACAGGAACTGTTGATATTGTAATAGGAACACACGCCTTAATTCAGGACAAAATCGGCTTTAAAAATCTTGGCCTGGCGATTATTGATGAACAGCACAGGTTTGGAGTAAAACAAAGAGATATTTTAAAAAGCTATGGCAGCCCCCATTTGCTCACAATGACAGCTACACCAATCCCCAGAACCTTGGCAATTACATTATATGGCGATCAGGAATTATCAATAATAGACGAACTTCCAAAGGGCAGACAAAGCATAATCACCAAATTAGTAAGAGAAAAAGATAGAATTACAGCATATAGATGGGTAGAAGATCAAATAAAGAAGGGAAGACAAGCCTTTGTAGTATGTCCTTTGATTGAAGAATCCGAAAACCTGGACCTAAAATCTGTATTAAGCGAATACGCATATTTACAGGAACACATTTTTCCCAAACTCAAATTAGGATTATTACATGGAAAACTAAAGCAAGAAGAAAAAGACGAAATAATGGAATCCTTCAAAAAAAATGAAATAAATATATTAGTGTCAACTTCGGTAATAGAAGTAGGAATTGACGTTCCTAATGCAACAATAATGTTAATTGAAGGTGCTGAACGATTCGGTTTATCGCAATTACATCAGTTTAGAGGGCGTGTTGGTAGGGGAGTGCACCAATCATATTGTTTTCTGTTTGCCAAAAATCTTTCAGAAGAAGGTGCTAAAAGATTAAAATCTATGGAAAAATACTCAAGCGGTTTTAAATTATCCGAAATAGATCTGGAACTTCGCGGACCCGGTGAAATTTACGGTCTAAAACAGTCCGGAATACCTGATTTAAAAATGGCAAGCTTAAGTGATTCCAAAACCATAGAAATTTCAAGAATTGCAGCAAAAAAAATTATTAAAAAAGATGTAAAACTTGACAACTACCCCAAATTAAAAAAAATATTAAAAAACAATACAGAGACATATATAAACGATTAATATACAATGTTTTTTTTAAAAGTATACAGGAATAAATTTTAAAAAGGATATATAAGTCCACCCAAATAATAAAGGGGGCTCAAAACGGCTAAAATGAGTATAGGGCTAGAGATAGGGCATAAACCGTAATCAAGCTTCTAATTTTGTAGTCGAAATTAATTTCTACTGTTTGACAGACATATTTATGAAACAATTTTAATTATTACAAAAACTAAAACATTATTAAAAAATATATATTTAGTAAAAAAACATTAAATTTTGACACCACTCTTGAAAAGCTATTTTTATTAGCACAAGATACATTGTGCAAACTTAAATTTCTTGTATAAACAACACCCTATCATAACATGGACTACAAATTAACTATTCAGCTAAGTTCTTTTAGCATGTATGTACCCTTTAACTCATATCCCTTCTTCTTATAATATTCCCTAGTTCCTATTCCGGCAATAATCGCCA